>NZ_JBHYHC010000018.1:0-105262 GCF_042738955.1 Umezawaea sp. NPDC059074 | reverse complement strand
CCGGCGCCCACCGAGATATACCCCCCATATGGGGTGGGCCGCGTCTTATGTTTATAAGAGACAGTTTTTAGCCTGGCGCTTCGGGTGGGGCGACGGCCCCGCCGCCCCACCGGAAGCCCCCACTCCACCGAAATCGACTGGCCTCGCCACGACGGCCCGTGCTTACCTCGGCCGATGACCTGGGACGAGACGTTCGCGGTCGACTACGAGCGCTGGTCGGCCCACATGACCGACGACATCGCCTTCTACGCGGCCCTCGCCCGCGAGGCCGACGGCCCCGTGGTCGAGTTGGCGGTGGGCACCGGCCGCGTGGCGATCCCCGTCGCCCGGTCGACCGGCCACCGGGTGATCGGCCTCGACTCCTCCTCCGCGATGCTCGCCCTGGCCCGCGCCAACGCGACCACCGCGGGCGTGGACCTCGACCTGCGCGAGGCGGACATGCGCGACCTCCACCTCGACGAGCCCGCCGCCCTGGTCTACTGCCCGTTCCGCTCACTGCTGCACCTGCCCACGTGGTCGGACCGCCGCCGCACGTTCGAACGGGTAGCCGCCGCACTACGCCCCGGCGGCCGGTTCGCCTGGAACGCGTTCGCCTTCGACCACCACGTCGCCGCCCGCGTCGACGGCGCGCACCAGGACGACCGAACCCCGCACACGCTCCGGTACTGGGTGGGCGACAACAGGATCGACATCATCCGCGACGACGGCGCCACCAGCTCGCTGTGGTGGGCGACGAAGAACGAGTGGCTGGGCCTGCTCGACGTGGCCAACCTCGAACTGGAGACCTTGCACGGCGGCTTCGCGGCCGAACCGTTCAACGATGCCAGCGCGGAGTACGTGTTCGTGGCCCGCCGCCCGCTCACCCGCTGAAGGTCGCCCTCGGCTCGGCGGGGGCGCTCTGGCCGGTGTGCGTCGGGGTAACGGCAGGATGGTCATGGTCGTCCTCCTTCAGGACTGGGAGTTGGCAACACCGGATTGTCGGGTAGGCATCAACCGGCCTGAGCAGATCCGCGCCAGCGATAGAGCTGGACCACCGACCCTCTGGACGGAAACCGACATGGCCGCCTAGTTGGATCAGCGCGGCAGTGACGGCGGTCCACTTGGTAAACGGGTCCGGCGAAGGACCCGCACCAACCGGCTTGATCAGTTCCGAGCTGTTGCCATCAGCGATGCCGGTCCGCCACGCCGCTCAAGCGGAAGTCGCCTTGAAGCTCATCGCCCTCCGGGATCGACGTAGCGTCTGGGCCGGCCGACCCTTCACGACGGCACCGGCGATCCGCGCCGCGCGGTCACCCAAGCACTGTGGCCATCCCAGCGGCCCACCTGCTGGGGCCGGCGGCGGCTCGGGCGGCTCCGGGCAGTCGTCGCGCTCAACGAGGTGGAAGTCCTCCTGGCACCTGCCTTCCCTGGTCTCGGGCCGGTGGTTCACTGCGGCATAAGGGATTCGGCCTCCTCGGTGGCCCAGGCGACGTGGCCGTCCGGACGGATCAGGGCGGCTGTCACACCGGCCCACTCGGCGGGTGGGTTCAGCAACGGGCCCGCGGGCACCGCGTCATCGACATCTCCGACGCCCACGAGGACGTGTCTGGCGTGGCGTAGGAGGTCGAACAGGCCTGTGCCGTCGGTGAAGCGGAGGTCTGGGGCGCGGCTGCCCGTCAACGGGTGTGCGTTCGGTGAGGAGGGGTAGGTGACGTCCAGGGCCGAAAGGCGGTTCGCCAGTGCGCTGGAGAAGGCCGGGAGGTCGGCGATGAACTCGCTCAGCATCGATCGCAGGGCGAGGGTTTCCGGGGTGTAGGAGGTCATCAGGGCGGTTTGGGCTCTGGTGGCGCGGAGCAGGTCTTCGCCTACCGGGTGGCGTTCGGCGTGGTAGGTGTCCAGCAGGGAATCCGGGGCGCGGCCCGTCGCCACGGCCGCCAGCTTCCAGCCCAGGTTGGCGGCGTCCTGGACGCCCACGTTGAGCCCGACGCCGCCCGTCGGGAAGTGGACGTGGGCCGCGTCGCCCGCGAGCAGCACCCGGCCCTTGCGGTACTGAGCCGCTTGGCGCGTGGTGTTGCCGAAGCGGGACAGCCAGCGCGGATCGCGCATCCCGAAGTCCCGGCCCGTCACGCGGACGACCGTGGCGCGCAGTTCCTCCAGGGTCAGCTCACCTGGCCACGTCGTGCGGTTGCCGGTCGGGTCGTTGCCCACGAAGCGGTGCACGCCGCCGGGCACCGCCACGACCATGACCCCGCCCTCGGCCCCGGTCACCGACAGCACCGGCTGGGGCGGTGGGTCGTCCAGCACGACGTCGCCCAGCCACCCCCAGTTCGTGGCGTCGGTGCCGGGGAAGTCGATGCCCGCCGACGACCGCACGGTGCTGCGCGCCCCGTCGCACCCCACGACGTACGCCGCGTCGACCACCGACGACCCGTGCACGGTCACGTGGTCGTCGCGCGGCACCAAGCCCTCCACCCGCTCACCCCGCAGCACCTTCACGCCCAACGACAGGGCGTGCTCCTCCAGCAACTCCTCCGTCCGCGCCTGTGGCAGGGCGAGGGTGAACGGGTACGGCGTGTCGAGCACGCCGAAGTCCATCCGGTCGTCCAACCCGGCGAAGTGCCCGCTGGGGATCCGCACCCCGGAAACGAGGAACCGGTCCACGATCCCCCGGCACGCCAGCACCTCCAGCGTGCGCGGGTGGATCGTCAACGCCTTCGAGTGCGGATCCCGCTCCTCCCTCGCCTCCAGCACCGTCACGGACGCCCCGCCCAGCCTCAGTTCCGCCGCGAGCCACAGCCCCACGGGACCGCCCCCGACCACCACTACCTGCTCCACCGCTGCCTCCTTGGTCACTGACCAAGAGATATACTAGGTCGGTGACCAAGAGTCAAGCGAGCAGATCGGGCCTCGACGTCGACTCCGTGGTGTGGACCGCGTTGGACCTGATGGACGAGCAGGGCGCGGACGCGGTGTCGATCCGCTCGATCGCGACCCGCCTGGACGTGCGGATGAACACCGTCCTGTGGCACGCGAAGACCAAGGCCCGCCTGCGGGAACTGATGGCCGACGCGATCATCGCCAAGGCCTCCACGGACGACCTGCCCGCCGACCCGCACGACCGCGTGCGCGAACTCGCCCACCGCTACCGCCAGGCCCTCCTGCGGCACCGCGACGGCGCGTCGATCGTCGCGGGCACCTACGCCGCCGAGCCCGCGACCCTCGGTTTCGCCGACGCGCTGGTCGGCGCGCTCCTCGCCGACGGCCACGGCGAGAAGGAAGCCGTGTGGCTGTGCTGGACGGTCGTCTACTTCACCCTGGGGCTGGCGCAGGAGGAGCAGGCGTTCCCCGATCCGGGCGACCACCGGCTCGCCCGCGCGGTCACGGCGGGCGCGTACCCGGCGCTGGCCCGCGTCCTGCCCCACCTCGACCGCGCCGGGTTCGACGAGCGGTTCGACTTCGGCCTCGACCTCGTCCTGCGCCGCGGCTGATCAGCGCACGGTCAGCCGCGAGTCAGCCCGTTTCGCCACCGTGGGCCGTTGGTTTCCTTACCAGTCAAGGAGAATCATGCGGTTCAGCTACCCGGTGGTCGTCGCGTTGGCGCTCACCGCGATCGTCTCCCCCACCGCCTCCGCGGCGACGTGCACGTGGACGTCGACCAACCTTCCGCTGCCCGCGGGCCTCACCCAGGGCGTGGTGCGGGCCGCCGACAGCCTGAGCGGGTACGCGGGCGAGGCGCAGACGTCGGGCGGGACGGTGCACGCCGTCCGCTGGGTCGGCGGTCAGGCCGTCGACTACGGCACGGTTCCCGGCTACTCCCACGCCTTCGTGTCGGGCGTGAACAAGTCCGGCACGATCGTCGGGCACACCAGCGCGACGACCGGCAACCACCAGCGCGCGTTCCGCTCGGTCGGCACCGCGTTGCAGGTGCTGCCCGAACCGGCGGGCGCGCAGCACTCCTGGGCCAACGGGGTCAACGACGCGGGTGACATCGTCGGCGAGGTCGGTTCGAACGTCACGTCCGGCGGCTCGACCTACCTCGTGCGCACCGCGGTCCTGTGGCCCGCGAGCGCGCCCGGCACCGTGGTGAAGCTGGGCGGTCTGCCGTCGACGGGCCAGACGCTCGGGCAGGCCGTCGACCAGGACGGCACCGTGCTGGTCGAGTACTACCCCACGATCACGAACTCCATCGACGCCACGGCGCTGTACCTGTGGAAGGCCGGATCGGCGCGGGTCCTGCCGACGCCGTCGGGCACCACGTCCGTCTACGGCGAGGCCATCTCCAACGGCCGCGTCGCAGGCGCGATCAACGCGGGCGGCATGGTCGGGGCGGTGTGGGAGCAGGACGGCTCGATCACCAAGCCGGTCGCGTCCAACCTGATCACGTCGATCAACCGCACCGGCCAGACGACCGGCTGGAAGATCGTCACCGGCCTCACCGCCGCGCACTGGGTGTGGCAGGGCACGGCCAAGGTCGGCACGCTCAGCGGGCAGCGGACGTTCGAGGTCTCGGCCGACAACGGCACGGTCGCGGGCTACAGCTGGAACTCCACCACGTTCAGCCAGCCCGCGTTCTGGCGCTGCTCCTGACCGACGACCTGGCTCCCCCGGAGGTGTCCGGGGGAGCCAGGTCCCGTCAGCCGCAGCCGCCCGCGTGGCTCTCCTCCGACGACCGCCCGACCGAGACGGACGACGCCGTGGGGGGCAGCGCGCCCGCGGGGGCCAGCTTCGACCGCAGGTGCGCGGCGAACTCGTCCAGCCGGTCCATCCCCCAGAACCGGGAGAACCGGTGCACGAAGAACGGCACGCCGAACACGCCGTCCTTGCAG
Source organism: Umezawaea sp. NPDC059074 (assembly GCF_042738955.1). Taxonomy (NCBI): domain Bacteria; kingdom Bacillati; phylum Actinomycetota; class Actinomycetes; order Pseudonocardiales; family Pseudonocardiaceae; genus Umezawaea; species Umezawaea sp. NPDC059074. The sequence goes on along the minus strand of NZ_JBHYHC010000018.1, from coordinate 100,457 downwards.
ATCCGCAGCAGGACCTCCACGCCCGCCAACCGCAGGTCGGGTGACGTGGCGGCGGTGGACACCTCGACCGGGTCCAGCCCGAGCGAGGTGGCGACGTCGGCGATCACGGCCGGGTCGCAGATGTTCAGCCCCAGCTCCCACCGCGCGCGGTACACCGCCGCGATGTACTCGGGGCCCTTCCCGTTCCGCTCCGCCACGAGGTACCCGAGGTGCGGCACCTCCCAGACCGGCGCGCGGTCGACCGGCCACGTCAACGGCAGCCCGCGCGCCTTCGTGAGCCTGCCGACGTCCTGGAGGATGTAGAAGTGCTTCGCGCGCGACATCGCCGAGTACGGGAACTCCTCCCCCCGTTCGGCCAGCATCCGCTCGCTCAGCTCGTCGGGTTCGAAGAACGGCACCCACTCCACGGCCTCGGCCACGTCGGGGTGGCGGTCCAGCAGGTCCCGGTACGCCATCCAGGAGTACGGGCTGCGCAGGGAGAAGTAGAACTTGGGCTTCACAGCACCAACCCGCCGTCGACGCCGAACACCTGGCCGGTCACGTAGGTCGCGCGGTCGGACGCCAGGAACGACACCAGGTCCGCGACCTCGTCGGCCGTGCCGAACCGGCCGAGCGGGATCTTCTCGGTCATCCGCGCCACGAAGTCGTCGGCGAGGCCGGCGACCATGTCGGTCTCGATGAAACCGGGGGCGACGGCGTTGACCCGGATGCCGTACTTGGCGACCTCCTTGGACAGCGCCTTGCTGAACCCGATGATCCCGGCCTTGGACGCCGAGTAGTTCGTCTGCGCCGCGTTGCCGTACACGCCCGCGACGGACGACATCGTGACCACGCTGCCCGTGCGGCGCTTCATCATCGAGAACGCCGCGGCCTTGCACAGGTAGTACGTGCCGTCGAGGTTGACCCGCAGCACCGCCTGCCAGTCGTCGTCCTTGAGCAGCACCAGCGGGTTGTCCCGCACGATGCCCGCGCACGACACGACGGTGTGCAGACCGCCGAGCTCCTTCTCCGCGGTCTTCACGAACACCTCGACCTCGCGCCGCTGCGACACGTCCACCTGCGCGGTGAACACGGTCGCCCCGGCGGCCTCGGCCTCCTTCGCCACGACCGCGGCGGCGTCCACGTTCGACTGGTAGCAGAACGCGACGTCGTAGCCGTCCTCGGCGAGCCGGGTCACCACCTTGTGCCCGATCCCGCGCGATCCTCCGGAAACCAGCGCGACGCGCCTCATGCCACCACTCCCCGTTGCGGCCGCAGGACCTCGACCCCGCGGCGGGCCATCGTGAACGTGCCGATCTCCAGCACCGTGCGACCGGCGACCACGCTGTGCCCGGCCAGGATCGCGGCGTCGTCGACCTCGCGGACGAGCCGCACGTGGTGGGTCAGCACGTCGCCGGGGTACACCGGGGCCAGCAGCGACACCCCGCGGATCCCGGTGATCAGCTCCACCTTGTCCGCCAGCACGTCCGGGTTCGGGCTCTCCCACCGGGTGAGCAGCACCGCGCACTGCGCCCACGACTCCAGCAGCAGGCCGATCGGGTACGCGTGGTCGGCGTCGTCGGGAAGCCCGTCGTAGCACGGCTCGCGGCCGCTGACCGCCTTGTGCGCGACCAGCGTGCGGCCGGGGTCCACTTCGGACACCCGGTCCACCAGCAGCACCGGGAAGCGGTGCGGGATGATCTTCTTGATGCCCGCGACGCCGGTCATGCCGAGTACCTCAGCTTGATCTCCGCGACGGGCCCGTCGTCCTTCGACACCACGGCCGACACCCGCACGCCGTCGCCGTCGTCCTCGAACTCCGCCGCGATGGACAGCGTGTCGCCGGGGAACACGGGCCGGAGGAACTTGGCCCGCTGCACCGCGCTGACCCGCTTGCCTGGCAGTCGATCGCGGACGGCCGCGTGCACGTGCTCGACCACGAACAGGCCGGGCAGGATCGGGAATCCGGGGTAGTGCCCGGCGAACACCGGGTCCTCCGGATCCACGAAGATCCGCGTCCCCTCCTCCACCGCGGTCATCCGGCCAGCCCCAGCACCGCGCAGCCGACCGTGCCGTCCCGGTCCACGCCGGTGACCAGCGCGATCCCGCCGCCGCCCGTGGCGAGCACGGCCGCCAACTGGAAGCTGGCGCCGGCGGCGGACGTGTCGCCGAACAACCGTCCACACCGGACGAACTCGGGCGTGCCGCCGTCGAGCGCGTCGGCCAGGCCGCCGTCCTCGGCGGCCTCGAACTCACCACCGGCGGGCGCGACCAGCCGCACATCGGCGGCCGTGACGCCTGCCTGGGTCAACGCGGCCCGCACGCAGTCCGCCACGGCTTGGCGGGCGTCCGCGGCGTCGCCGAACGCGCGGAACCGGGTGGCCAGGACGGTCGCGAGCGGCGACCGACCGGCCGACTCGGCGTCCGACGCCTGCTCCAGCAGGAACACCGCGCCGCCCTCGCCGAGCGCGGGCGCGTCGCCGTCACCGGTGCGACCGTGGTACTCCAGCCACGCGCGCTGCACCGAGTACTCCTCGGCCGCGCCGAGCAGGGCCCGGTCGCAGTGGCCGCCGCGGTAGAGCCGCACGGCGTAGCTCAACGCCAGCAGGCCGGTCAGGGCCCCGCCCGCGATGGTCGTGTTGGGGCCCTTGATGCCGTGCCAGATGGCGCTCTGCCCGGCCGCGCGGTTCATCACCGTGTTCGGGAACAGCGCCGGGTCGACGTGGTAGGGCTTGATCCCGGTCAGCGAGTCCTTGGTGAAGTCCATGATGGACTGGACGGAGCCGGACCCGGTGCCCAGCACCAGGCCGACCCGGTCCGGCTCGGCGAGCAGGTCGGGGCCGCAGTCGGAGATGACCTGCCCGACGGCGGACACGGCGATGGCCGTGACCCGGTCCATGGTCCTGGTCCCCTTGCGGCCCAACGCGCCCGCGGCGCTGAACTCGGGCACCAGCCCGGCCCGCGGGTACGGGCCGGGGTAGGTCTCCTGGTCCAGCTCGGTGGTCGCGTCCCGGCCCGCCACGACGCCCGCGGTGAAGGCGTCGCCGCCGATGCCGTAGGGCGACACGGCGGACCAGGCCGAGAAGACGAGTCGACCCGTGCGGTCGACGGGAGTCGTGGCGGTCACGGGGTCAGACCGTCCCGCGGCCGGAGATCACGCCCGCCTTGCCGGTGAGGGCGTCGGTGAGCCGGTCGTCGAAGTTGACCAGGCTCCAGTCCTTGCGGTTCTCGATCACGGCCCAGCCGTGGGTGATCTTGCCGGTGGCGGTGGGCACGAGCACGCCGTCGCGCAGCACGTAGCAGTCCATGCGGGCGGTGAACGTGTAGCGCTTGAAGATGTCCTCGACGGTGAAGACGGTGTAGAGCGTCTCCTCCATCTTCGCCTCGGCCAGGAACGTGATCCGCGAGTGCGGCACGACCGGGATCCAGTTCTGCTCGTCGAGCAGGGTCTTGATCGAGACGCCGCGGTCCTCGACGAACAGGTCGAGGATCTCCTCCATCTGGCGCAGGTAGCCCGACATCTGCACGCGCTCGGTGAAGTGGCAGTAGAAGTACGGCATCCGCCACGCCCAGCCGAACGCGTTGCGGCCCGCGGTGAGCAGGTCCAGCGGGTCGGCGTCGCCGACGGTGATCGGGACGACCTTGTCGCTGGGCGCGGAGATCGCGTCCACGACGTGGGGCGCCAGCTCGGCGGGCGCGTCCTCGGCGTCGAAGCCGTGCGGGTCCAGGCGCAGCGACACGGACACCTTCGACTTCACCGCGCGCACGGGCTTGCCGCGGTCGACGGTGAACTCGACGGCCAGCCGCAGCTCGGGGCCGTCGTGCGCGACCTCCTTGACGGTGGCCGTGGCCAGGTCGTCGATGTGGAACGCCGTGAGGATCTTGGTGTCCAGGTCGGTGATGTCGGTGCACAGGCCGTAGCGCTCGTACAGCGCGCCCGCCGGGAACCCGCGCTGGCGCAGGTGGTCCAGCACGGCTTCCTCGACCATGTAGTTGACGTGCTTGAAGCCGATCCAGGTGCAGATGTTCGAGCCCTCGTAGCGGGGCCGGATCTGCGTGGTCGTGGTCTTGTCGGTAACGGTGGGGCTCACGTCAACTCCAGGCGTCGTCGAGGAAATCGCGGATCAGCGCCGCGACCCTGGCGGGCTGTTCCAGCATCGGGAAGTGGCCGCAGTCGTCGAGCAGCTCGAACCGGCCGCGCGGCAACGACTTCGTGAGGGCCCGCCCGTCCTCGGGGCGGGCGGCGACGTCGTGCACGCCGGACAGCACCAGCAGCGGGCTCCCGACTTCGGCGAAGTCGAGGAACGGCGACCGCAGGTAGGTCTCGAACCACCGCATCCAGCCGTAGGGGCCGACCTGGTCGCGCAGCGCGCGGGCGAGCCAGGCGCGGCGCTTCTCCGGGAAGCGGGCGGTCTCGCCGACCCGCATGGCCTCTTCGAACGTGCGGTGGAAGTCGTTCAGGTAGTAGGAGATCGTCGACCAGTCGAACTCGGCGACCGACGACCGGTGGAACGGGCAGAGCAGCACCGTCGGCCGCGCGGGCACGCGTCCGGTCGCGTACGCCTCGGCCAGCAGGGTGGCGCCGAACGAGTGCGCCACCACCACGTCGTGCTCCGGGCGGACCGCGTCCACGACGAGCCGCACCGGGTCGGGGTGGTGGGCCCACGTGCCGTCGGACATCCCGTGCCACGGCTGTTCGGCGTTGACGAACTCCAGGTCCTCGGGGAGCAGCGCGAGCAGCGGGTCCCACACGGCGGGCTTGCCCGCGAGCCCGTGCAGCAGCAGGACCCGGACCATCAGCCCGCGTCCCGGTACCGGCCGAGGATGAGCACGGCGTTGTTGCCCGCGAACGCCAGCGCGTTGTTCTGCACCACGTCGAGGCTCGCCTCGCGCGCCACGTTCGGCACGCAGTCGACGCCGCACTCGGGGTCGGTCACGTCGTGGTTGATCGTCGGGGGGATGAACCCCTCCTTGATCGCCAGCGCGCAGGCCGCCGAGGCGAGCGCGCTGGCCGCGCCCATGGTGTGGCCCAGCATGCCCTTGATCGAGATCGTGGGCGGCGGGGTCGGGAACACCTGCCGGATGGCGCCGGACTCGGTGACGTCGTTGGCCTTCGTGCCGGTGCCGTGCGCGGAGATGAAGTCGACGTCCTCCGGCTTGACCCCGGCGTTGCGGTGGGCCAGCTCGATGCACCGCGCCAGACTGTCGCGGTCCGGCGCGACCGGGTGGTTCGCGTCGCAGTTGAGGCCGTAGCCGAGCACCTCGGCGTAGATCCGGGCGCCGCGCGCGAGCGCGGAGTCCAGGCTCTCCATGACGAGGATGCCCGCGCCCTCGCCGGTGAGGATGCCCTTGCGGTCGCGCTCGAACGGCTGGCACACCTCGGGGGCGATGGTGCCGAGCCGGTAGAACCCGGTGAACGTCTTGCGGCACACGGCGTCCGCGCCACCGCACAGCGACACGTCCACGTCGCCGTCGCGGATGGCGTCGAAGCCGTAGCCGATCGCGTAGTTGCCCGCCGCGCACGCCGTCGGGATCGTCACGGCCTCGACGTCGGTCAGGCCCAGCTCGCGGACGATGCTGGAGGAGAGCCTGCCCGCCGTCGAGCGCCGCGCCACGACCGGGTCGAGCCCCTCGGGCCCGTGCTCGAGCTGGACGCCGATCAGGTTGTCCAGGTCGCGGGACTCGGCGTCGGTGGTGCCGACCGACACCAGCGCCCGGCGGCCGCGCACCTCCTCCAGCGACAGGCCGGCGTCGGCGACGGCCATCCGCGCGGCGGCGGCCGAGAACTGGCTCGCCCGGCCCAGTTCCGCCGCGTCCGCCCGCTCCAGCCAGTCCGCCGGGTCGAACTCGTCGATCTCGGCGCCGTTGGCGTGGGCGAACCCGGTGGTGTCGAAGGACGTGATCGGCTTGACGCCGCTGCGACCGGCCCGCAGGCCCGCCAGGAACTCGGTGACGCCGATGCCGATGCTCGTGACCACACCCAGACCGGTGATCACCACTCGACGGGGCTCTTCGTGCATCGTCTGCTCCAACCGGGCCGAGGGGACTACTTGGCGGCTGCGGCTTCGGCCACGACGGCGATGACGCCCTCGAGGTTGACCATGCGGGTCAGCTCGGCCTGGTCGATCTCGACGCTGAAGGCGCGCTCCAGCGCGGAGAGGATCTCGATGGCGCCGAGGCTGTCGGCGTCGTGGTCCTCCTTGAACAGGCTGGTGTCGGTCATCTCCGCCGGGTCGATTTCCAGGATCTCGGAAACGATTTCCTTGATCTGCGCCTTCTGGTTTTCGTCGATCGTCACGGCGGACTGGGAAGTGGTCATTGTTTCCTCCACGGACGCAGCTTTTTCCTACCGTTCAAAGACTGCGACCGCGGCCTATATTTGTCCTATGTGCGAGGTCAGCCCACTCCGACGCGCAGCGCGTGCGGAACCTGGAGCACGGGGTCGGCGGTGAGGATCGCGAGGTGCACCTGGCGCAGCAGCGAACCGGGGTCGATGCCCAGCTCGTCGGCGAGCATGCGCCTGCCCTCCTCGTACAGCACTAGGGCGTCGGCCTGCCTGTTGCACCGGTAGAAAGTGGTCATGAGCTGGGCGCGGAACCGTTCCTGCAACGGGTGCATGCGCACCAGGCGGGTCAGTTCGGGCAGCAGCTGGGCGTGCCTGCCGAGCGCGAGGTCGGCCTCGATGCGGCTCTCCAGCACCGCGATGCGGGCCTCCTCCAACCGCGGCCCCTCGGCGTCGGTCAGGTGCTCGGAGACGCCCGACAGCGCCGGTCCCCGCCACGACGACAACGCCGAGCGCAGCAATGCGGCGGATTCCTCGAATCGTCCGGCGGCCAAGGCGCTCTGGCCGAGCCGGGCCTGTTCCTCGAATTCCCAGAGGTCGAACCGGCAATTCCCCAGCCGGATGTCGTAACCGCGGGAACGCCGCGTTATGCCGACCTCGTGGAGCAGTGTTTTGCGCAGCCTCGACACGTAGGTGTAGATCTGCGCGTTGAACGTGGCGGGCGGGTGGTGGCCCCACAGGAAGTCGCTCATCTCCGTGTCGGAGACCGTCCCGTTGTCGGCGAGCAGCAGCGCGGCGAGCACGGTGCGCGGCTTCGAGCCGTCCAGCGGCACCTCCTCCCCGTCGTTCAGCACCTCGACCGGCCCCAGCACCCGGAACTCCAGCAACGGACTCACACCCCTCTGAGCGGCGAACAGCGACGTCGGACGACCGTTCGCGGTCACAGCAGGACCTGGTCGTGGACGAGGATCGCCTGGTACAGCTCGCGCAGCGCGTGACCCGGTTCAAGGCCGAGCTCCGCGGCGAGCCGCTTGCGGGTGTGGTGGAACACGTCGAGGGCCTCGGTCTGCCGCCCGTTGCGGTAGAGGGCGACCATGAGCTGCTCGCTGAAGCGCTCCCGCTCGGGGTACTCGGCGGCGAGCTGCTTGAGCTCGGAGACGACCCCGCGGTCCTCGCCGTTGGCGAGCTTGGCCGCGATGAGGTCCTCGCGGGCGCTGAGCCTGCGCTCGTCGAGCCGCGCCGCCTCGATCCGGAAGCGGAGCCCGTCGCCGACGTCGAACAGGGCGGGGCCGCGCCACAGCCGCAGCGCCCGCTCCAGCAGGTCGATGGCCTCGGCGGGCCTGCGGGTCACGCAGCTGGACCCGAGATCGGCCAGGTCGCGGAAGCGGTAGGCGTCGATGGAATCGGCGTCGACGTCGAGCACGTAACCACTGCCCAATGTGCGGACGAGTTCGTCACCTGGTCGGTCCACTACTCCTTCCAACAATTTTCGCAGCCGCACCACATTCGCCTGAAGTGCGTTCCGCGCGTTGCCCATGGTTTTTCCGGCCCACAACTCCTCCACCAACCGGTCGAACGGGACCGGGGTTCCTGGAGAGAGCGCGAGCAAGGCGAGAAGCGTGCGTACCTGCCGGGCAGCGACTCCGATCCGTCGGTCTCCGTGTGCGAGCGCGACGGCACCCAGAATCTGAATCTGCATGGCCAGGACCCCCAAGTCCCTCGGCGGTGCGAAGGTGTACTTCGCCGTTCAACCTGTCTTTACCTCCAGCGGACCTCTGCTTGGCACGCGGGCGGTGGTAGAGCACGGTAATCCAGGCCGTCGATCAACGAACGACAGCCTGGAATAGCCCTTGTTAAAGCGATCACATGTTGCCTAGATGGACACGATGGGGGGAAATATCATTTGGCTCGCACCGGGGGGACGCGCGCGGTATGCGGCCGAACGGAGCAGTCCGCTGGACCTTGCGCGAGAACTAACGTACTGCAACAGCAGTCAGGCGGATGTTCACCGCGAGCCCCGTACCAGCCACGATGGCCATCCGAGACGTATCCACGACTTATGTTACCGCTCAGTTCCACAATCTTTCGCGGTGCACGCGCCGCCCCGCGAAAGCATTCGGGTGCGCCTCGCCATAGGCACTGAGCACTGCTTCGGACAGCCGCCCACGATCCGGGACGCTGAACCCCCGCCCGCGCGCCCACACCCGCACCGCCCGGAGTTCCTCCACGTCAAGGCTGCGCACGGTGGCCGCCCGCCGCTCCCGGACCACGGGTTCGGCTTCCCGCAGGACCAACCGCCCGCGAACCGCATACCTCCCGAGGAACTCCCGCAGCCGCGCGGCGTCGACGGGCGTCAGATCGACCTCGAACGACACACCGTCCAACCCGAACAGAACGGTCACCACGCCGTCTCCCCTGCTGCCGTCCAGGTAGCCGACGGTGCCCTCGTGCCCCACATCCGCCCCGATCGTCCGTCGCCCCCGCCCGCGGAACGGCTCCGGGACGCGGGGGGCGGTCGCGGTTCCAGGCGCCGGGAACGGGTTTCGGGAAGGTGTTCGATCGCACCGTAGCGGGAGAACGATCAATGCAGAACACGTCTTTCGGCGGACAGGCGGAGTATAGAAGTGCTATAGCGGGGATGCGGAGCATTCCGGGCCGTTGTCCGGGGCGAGGAGAGGGTGTTCGACCACTCGGCCAGGTTGGCACGGCGGTCGCCGAGGCCGGGAACCGACGGATGCTCGGAATGACCTTCGGGATTCCCCAGGAAGTAATTCCCGGTTTGACCGGGGCTCCTTCTCGCGAAGGTCGAGGGGCTTTTCTTGTTGATACCGCAACCTGTTTCTGGCACTTCGTGACACCGAACCTCAGGGGCGACCGCAGGGTCAACGGTGAAGGCGTCAACAGTCAATTAGTCACGACGTCGGTGAGTGTTAACCCCCGATTGGGCGTATCCACATCGCGGGCACGTACCAGGGGTAGTCGCCACGAGAGGAAAACCGAGAGTTTTTCATGAGAGCGCGGGGTGGCGCGGCGGTCCGGTCGCGGGCGGGCTCGGAGGCGCGGTCGCCGCGACCAGGCCGACGCCACCCAGAGGTCCCCCGGAAGTGAGCGCCCCCCGACACACACGCTAGTACTGGGGTCCGACAGTTCCGGCCCCTGAATCCCCCACCTCGGTCACCGGTTCAGGTGAACCCGCCACACTTCCCCCATGTCCCTCTTCACCCTCGAGGAAGCCCGGTCCGAGCTCCGGAACCTCCTCCCCACCCTCCACCGGATCGTCGCCCTCAGGGCCGACGCGGCCGAGCTGGCCCACGCCGTCGGGCACGGTGAACCGTCCGGTCTGGGAGGCCTTCCCGAGTGGAAGGCCGCGCAGGCTGAGCTGGACGATCTGCTCACGCGGGTGCAGCAGACAGGGGCCGAACTCAAGGGGTTCGCACCTCTCCTCGTAGACTTCCCCTCGGACCTTGACGGCGCGCCGGTGCTGCTGTGCTGGTTGGAAGGCGACACCGAGCTGAGTTGGTACCACCGTCTCGACCTCGGTTTCGCAGGTAGGCGCCGGTTGGCCTGAACTCTCGCCGAGCAGAACTCGGCCGGTCCGCCACAGTTGATCGGACCTGGAACGAGGAGCTTGCGCATGACCCCCGAAGTGACCGACGTGGCCGACGACGCGACCGAGGACAGGACGACGTTCGCCGATCTGGCGCTGCGCCCCGAACTCCTCAAGGCGTTGACGACCCTCGGCTACGAAGAGCCGACCCCGATCCAGCGCGAGGCGATCCCGCCCCTGCTCGAAGGCAAGGACCTGCTGGGCCAGGCGGCGACGGGCACGGGCAAGACCGCCGCGTTCGCGCTGCCGGTGCTGCAGAAGCTGACCGAGACGCGGAGCCGCACGACCGCTCCGCTCGCCCTGGTGCTCGTGCCGACCCGCGAACTCGCGGTGCAGGTGTGCGAGGCCATCCACAAGTACGGCCGCGACCTGGGCGCGCGGGTGCTGCCGATCTACGGCGGCCAGCCCATCGGCCGTCAGCTCCAGGCGCTGGAGCGGGGCATCGACGTCGTCGTCGCCACGCCCGGCCGCGCCATCGACCACATCGGTCGCGGCACCCTGAAGCTGGACAGCCTCCAGATCGTCGTCCTCGACGAGGCCGACGAGATGCTGGACATGGGCTTCGCGGAGGACATCGAGTCGATCCTCCAGGAGACCCCGTCCGAGCGGCAGACGGTGCTGTTCTCCGCGACGATGCCGCCGCGCATCGACAAGCTGGCCCGCCAGCACCTGAAGGACCCGGTGCGGATCACGATCGGGCGCGAGCAGACCGCGCCCGGCGAGGCCCCCCGCGTCCGGCAGAGCGCGTACATCGTGCCGCGCGCGCACAAGCCCGCCGCGCTCGGCCGCGTGCTGGACGTCGAGGCCCCCACTGCCGCGATCGTCTTCTGCCGCACCCGCGACGAGGTCGACCAGCTGACCGAGACCCTCAACGGCCGCGGCTACCGCGCGGAGTCGCTGCACGGCGGCATCAGCCAGGAGCAGCGCGACCGGGTCATGGGCCGACTGCGCAACGGCACCGCCGACCTGCTCGTCGCCACGGACGTGGCCGCGCGCGGCCTGGACATCGAGCAGCTCACGCACGTCGTGAACTACAACGTGCCCTCCGCGCCGGAGTCGTACGTGCACCGCATCGGCCGGGTCGGCCGCGCGGGCCGCGAGGGCGTGGCGATCACGCTGGTCGAGCCGCGCGAGCACGGCATGCTGAAGACCATCGAGCGGGTCACCAAGCAGCGCATCCCGGTCGAGAAGGTCCCCACGGTCGCGGACCTGCGGGCCCGTCGCCTGGAGCTGACGCGGGCCGCGCTGCACGAGTCGCTGCTCGAGGACGACCTCGAGGGCTTCCGCGTGGTCGTGGAGACGCTGACCGACGACTTCGACCTCATGGAGATCGCGCTCGCCGCCGTGAAGCTGGCCCACGAGGCCTCCGGTGCCGCGGCGACCGAAGAGGAAGAGATCCCGGACGTGTCGGCGCGGATCGACCGCGACCGGCCGGGTCGCGGGTCGGCGGAGCCGGGCAACCGGCGCGAACGCCGTCCGCGCACGCCCACGGCGGGCATGACCCGGTTGTTCTTCGGCGCGGGCCGCAGCGCGGGCATCCGCCCGCAGGACCTCGTCGGCGCCATCGCCGGTGAGGCGAAGCTCAAGGGCCGCGACATCGGCGCGATCGAGATCGCGGACCGGTTCTCGCTGGTCGAGGTCCCCGAGTCGGTGGCGCAGTCGGTGATCGTGGCGCTGCGCGGCGCGACGGTCAAGGGCCGCAAGGTGTCCGTGCGCCTGGAGCGCGACCAGCTGGCCTGATCCCGTGCTCGACGGTGGGGGGTGTGGTTCGCCACACCCCCCACCGTCGTTTCCGGCCCGTGGAATCCCCTCGCCGTCCACGGCGTTGCCCAGGCATGACCACGGATCTTGAGACCTCCTGGGCCGACTGGCACCGCCGCCGGGAAGCCGTGCTCCGGCAGCCCCACGGCTGGTTGAGCCTCACCGGCCTGCTGTGGCTGGACGGGACGCCCCGGCGGTTCCCCGGCGTGCCGGGCGAGTGGGTCGTCGACGGCGACGCGGCGCAGGTGACCGCGACCGCCGCCGAAGGTCTGGAGGTCGACGGCGCCGTGCTCGACGGAACCGCCTCGCTCACCGTGGCCGAGCAGGGCTCCAAGATCCTCGCGACCGCGGGCGGCGTGTACGTGGAGGTCGCCCTGCGGTCCGGCCGGTACGCCCTGCGGCCCCGCGACCCCCACTCCCCCACCCGCACGGCGTTCACCGGCGTGCCCGCGTTCGCCGTGCGGCCGGACTTCGTGGTCGACGCCGAGTTCCACCCCTTCCCCGCGCCCCGCACCGAGGTGGTCGGCACCGCCCAGCCCGGCCTGAAGCAGGAGACCACTGTGGACGGTGAGCTGGTCTTCACGCTCGCGGGCGTGGAGCAGCGGGTGGCCGCGTCCCGCGACGGCGACAGCGTCGACTTCCGGTTCAGCGACGCCACCAGCGGCACGTCCACGGCCCCGTGGCGGTCGTTGTCCGCCGCGCTGCACGACGGTCGCGCGGTCCTGGACTTCAACCGGGCGACCAACATGCCGTTCGCCTTCTCCCCCTTCGGCACCTGCCCCCGGCCGCCGGAGGGCAACGAGCTGGCGGTCGCCGTGGAGGCCGGGGAGCTGAAGCCGCGCTAGCGCGTCACCAGAGGTCGCGGCTGGGCAGTTCGCGGCGCAGCACCGGGGCGATGTCGGTCTGGAACAGCTCCAGCGTCTCCCGGTGCTCGCGGTCCGTCAGCCCGTCGCGGTCGGCGGAGATGTGCAGCACCTCGTGGCCGAACCGCTCGTGGTAGCGGTGGACCTTGTCGACGATCTGCTCCGGGCTGCCGATCAGCGCCGAGCTGCGCTCCACCAGGTCCTCGACGGTGGTGAACACCGGCTGGAGGCCCAGCTTGGTCTGCGTGGCCAGCCGCGACTCGAAGATCGGCCGGAACTTGTCGACCGCCTCCTGCGACGTCTTCGCCGCGTAGTAGCCCGCGCTGCCCGCGCCCACGATCGCGTCCGCCGGGTCGTGCCCGTGGAACGCCCACCGCTCGCGGTAGTGGGCGATCAGCTCGGCGTACGGCTCGATCGGGTTCGTCACGTTCGCCGAGAACAGCGGGTCGCCCCACTTCGCCGCCAGCTCCACGGAGTCGCGGCTCGTCGCGCTGCCGTGCCACGTCCGGATCGGCTGCTGCAACGGTCGCGGCCACGTCTCCGCGTCGGTCAGCGACGGCCGGAACTTCCCCTCCCACGTCACCTCGTCCTCGCGCCACAGCCGCCGGAACAGCTCGTAGCCCTCGCGGTTGCGCTCCCACTGGTCCTCGGTCGTGACGTGGAACAGCTCGGCCTGCGCGGCCCCGTTGCCCTTGCCGATCATCAGCTCCAGCCGCCCGCCGGAGAGGTGGTCGAGCGTCGCGTAGTCCTCGAACGCCCGCACCGGGTCGAGCAGGCTCAACGTCGTGACGGCGGTGAACAGCCGGATGGTCGACGTGCGGGCGGCGATGTGGCTCAGCATCACCGGCGGCGACGAGGAGATGAAGGGCCGCTCGTGCCGTTCCCCGACGCCGTACCCGTCGAACCCCAGCTCCTCGACGAGGACCGCGTTGTCCACCACTTCGCGCAACCGCTCCGTGGTCGGCTTGAGCACCCCGGTGAGGGGGTCGGGCGTGTGCGTGATGAGGGTGATGACGAGGAACTTCATGGGCCTCCCTTGGTCACCACGTCGAACGAACGGCGTCGGGGCCCGATTCCACCGTCCACGGACTGGGACACTGACTTCGGTCTACACTGAAGTCACTGAGTGGACGCGCACCGCGGCGGCCAGCGCGGCCACCGTCAGCACCCCCATCACGACCGCCGCGCCGGGGTATCCCGCGAACCCCAACCCGAGCCCGCCCAGCGCGGACCCGACGAACACCCCGAGGCTCATCCCCGCCGCGCTGATCCCGAGCGCCGCCCCGCGCAGCTCCCCGCACCGCCGCACCAGCAGCGTCGTCACACACGCCGCCACGGTCGCGTGGCTCGCGGCCAGCACCACCGTCAACGCCAGCGCCACCGGCAGCACGGGCGCGAAGTAGAACCCGACCACCGCCCCCAGCGCGACCACCAGCCCGCCGACCAGCACGCGTTCCGGCCGGATCCACGACCCCGCGGCGTTGGCGACCCGCCCCGCCAGCAGGTTGCCGACGAAGTACGAGCCCCCGCTCAGCGTCCACACCAGCGCGAAAACGCCGGGGGACAAGGAGAAGCGCTCGTCGTAGTACGCGGCGAGGTAGGACAGGTACCCCATGAACGCCCCGGTCCGCAGCAGCGCCACCGCCAGCAGCGGCACGGCTCCCGCCACGGAACCCAAGGCGCGCAACGTCTCCAGGTAGCCGATCCGCGGCCGGACCACGACCACCGGCCGCCGCCGGAGGAAAAACACGGCCGCGAGCGCGAACGAGATCACCGCCACCGCCAGCAGGTTCCCCTGCCAGCCCCACAGCAGCGCGGGCACCGCGATCAGCGGCGCGGCGAGCATGGCGGTCAACGACTGCGTGGCGGTCACCAGCGTGGCCGCGCGCCCGGCGGCGGGGCCGTCGCCGAACCGGTCGGCCGCCATCGCGGCCATCGCCGGGGACAGCACGGACGTGCCCGCGCCGACGAGCACCGCGAACGCCACCAGCGCGAGGAAGTGGCCCGTGGCCCCGAGCACCGACGACACCCCGAGCAACGCCAGCCCGGCCGCGGCCAGGTGCTGCTTGGGCAGCCGGTCGAGCAGCGGCGCCATCGCCGCGCCCACGGCGAGCGCGGCCAGCCCGCCGAGGCCGCGCAGGCTGCCCAGCGCCGCGACGCCGCTGCCCGCCTCCTCCGCGATCGGCACCAGGAACGTGCTGAACACCGTGAACGGCAGCAGCCCCACGGCCGCGGCGAGCAGGACCGGCCCCAGCGTTCGGGCCATCCGCAGGTCGCCGGGCACGGGCGGGAGCGTCATCACTTCGGTCATGTCGTCCTCGGAGCGCTGGAGGGGAACCGGTCCCGAACGTACCTCCGGGGTCCGGCGATCCCGGCCGACGACCGTTGCCAGGGGTTTCCTGTTACCGGAAACCTAAATGCGCGGGCGGGGAGCCCGGCGGCCGCTTTTCGGACAGGGGAACTACGGGAAGCTCACCAGGTTGCCGGGCTGGGTGTTGTTGGGGCCGACAGTCGGCCCCGTGCTGTTGACGACGTTGCGGATCGTGCCCTGGCCACCGCCGAGCGAGAAGGTGACCATGTTGTGGAACCGGACGTTCGCGTTGACCGGCGTCTCGATGGCGTGGGCGTTCACCACGCCGGGGTTGACGTTGAAGAACACGTAGCTGCCGAAACCCCAGACCTCGTGGCTGGTGACGGAGTTCGCCACCTTGTACGCGGCCCAGCCCTGCGTCGAGCCGTTCATGTACGCCGCCTGGTTCGGCGGGTCGTACGGCATCTCGTTCTGGTAGAAGTACGTCTTGCCGCCCTGACCGTTCCAGATGGTCTGGTACTTCTGGTAGTGCTCGACGAAGAGGCCGTACATCGTCACGTTGTCGCCGTTGACGATCAGACCGGTGTCCGAGGTGTTGGAGTTCCACCCGACGCCGTCACCGTGGTCCGCGCGCCAGATCCACATGTGGTCGCCGATGACGTTGTCGCTGTTGATGACGAGGTTCGTCGTCGCCCGGCCGACACCCGCGCCGCCGACCCGGAAGAACACGTCGTTCATCGACGTCGGGTTGGCCGAGTGGTTCGCGCTGGAGTTCGCGGGGCCGACCTCCATGAGGACGCTGGAGTTCGTGGGGCCCGCGTCGATCAGGAGGCCAGCGATCTTCACGCCGTCGACGTCCGCGACGGTCATCGCGGTGATCCCGTTGTCCGGGATCAGCGTCGTCAGGCCGAGGCCGAGCACGACGGTGTTCGGGCGGGTGACCCGGATCGTCTCGTTCAGGTGGTAGACGCCCGGTCCGAAGATCAGGTCCTTGCCCGCGGCGAGAGCGGCGTTGATGGCCGTCGCCGTGGTGCCCGGCTTGGCGATGAAGAACTGGCTCAGCGGCAGGTTCTGGCCCGCCGGGGCGCCGTTCGTCCAGCTCGCGCCGGAGGAGTTGTTGCGCACCGCGGGGACGAAGACGTTGTAGTCACCGGCCGCGGTGACGTTCAGGAACGGCTTCTCGCGGACCTGCGGGGTCTGCGCGACCTTCGTGTACGGCGGGTTCGGGAACGTGCCCGCGGGGGCGTTGGTCGCGCCGACGAACACCATGTTCCAGTTGGACCCGGTCCAGCTGCCCATGTCCGTGTTGCGGGTCAGCCACTGCTGCTGCGAGCCGGAGCGGACCTGGCCGTCGATCTTGCTGTCGGCCAGCAGGCCGCCGCTGGACCAGCCGCCGTCGTCGAGCGCGAGGTTGCCGCGCAGGTGCATGCGCCGGTAGGGCGCGGCCTGGGACACGGCCCAGCGGTCGTTGCCGCCGGTCGGGGTGACCGACAGGTTCTCGGCCGACCGCCAGAAGTTTTGCGTCGCGTTGCCGTCGAACCAGTCGGCCTCGGCGTGCACGGAGCCGTTGATGTTCACGTCGTCCGGCGACAGGCCGAGCCCGAGCACCTGGGTGTAGAAGCCGACGTTCACGTTCGC
Source organism: Umezawaea sp. NPDC059074 (assembly GCF_042738955.1). Taxonomy (NCBI): domain Bacteria; kingdom Bacillati; phylum Actinomycetota; class Actinomycetes; order Pseudonocardiales; family Pseudonocardiaceae; genus Umezawaea; species Umezawaea sp. NPDC059074. The sequence goes on along the minus strand of NZ_JBHYHC010000018.1, from coordinate 84,015 downwards.
GTTGTACGTGCCCGGCTTGAAGATGAGCGCGTAGCGCTGCTGGCCGAACTGGTTGCGCTCCTGCTGCGCGAAGACCTGGTTGACCCTGTTCTGGATCGTCGCCGCCGACATGGACGGGTCGAAGAAGATCGCGTTGGGGCCGAAGTCCGGCGTACCGGGCACGGGGGTGGTACCTCCTGCGGGAACGAGGTTGAACGACTGAGCGCTCGACCCGTTGCAGGTGTACTGCTGGAGCTGCACGCTGTCCGCGGTGGACGCGCTGGGCACGTCGAGGCACTTGCCGCTCAGCCTGCTGACGAAGCGGTACGAGCCACCAGCCTGCTCGACCGCCTGCCACTGCTGGTTGTTGCCACCACCATAGGTCCACAGGTGGATGAGTCCACCGTCGGCCGTGGACACGTTGGCCACGTCCAGCACCTGCGCCGCGTTGTCGTGGGCGTTGATCCGGCTGAAGCCGCCGCTGGTGGCCTGGAACTGCCACTGCTGGGCGGTGCTGGAGTTGCAGGTGTACTGCTGGACGGCGGTGCCGTTCGCGGTGGCGGCGGCGCGCGCGTCGACGCACTTGCCGCTGGCCTGGCTCTGGACCGTGTACCAGACCGCCGGGTCGACCGCCGCGCTCGCGGCGGGGGCGGCGGCGAGCGCCGTGGTGATGCCCGCGACGACCGCGAGCACCGCGGCCAGGGCTGTTCGTCGACCTCGTGGTACGCCGAACCTGGGGCGTGGAAGCACTGGGAAACCCTCCTCGGCCGCGCTGCGCGGCGTCGTCACCCAACGCGCGCGGACGCGATCGGGCCGCTCCGCGCAGAGGACGCAGGGGCCGATGGCAGGGGTGGCGCGCGCCGGAGTTCCGTCGAACAATGATGGCAGGGTGGAACAGCGGGCGGATTGTTCGCTGGGGACGTCGGGGCGCTGTCCGGCGATAGCCGCGCGACCCCTCAAAGGCGGAAACTAGTGAATCGCTCCGGCCACGGGTTTCCGCCGATGTCGATGTCGTGCATCGACGTCAGTTCTGCTCACCGGGGCTCCCTTCCGCGTGGTTCAGGACGTTATGGCTGTTACAGCCAGGTGTCAATACATCACTTAAACTAAGTCATGAACGATGTACCGGGACTCCACCGGGCGAGTGACCGGAAAACCGGTCCATAGGATGCCCCCGTGCCCACACTCGCGTTCGAGACCGTGTTCCGCGGCGACCCTCCCCCGCGCGACGGCGCCTATCTGCTCGACCAGCCGATCGGTTTCGTGAAGGGCCACTGGCTCGGCCACCTGCCCGACCGGGCGTACTGGCCGGAGGAGCTGGACGACCGCACGACCGTGGACCGGCGGGTCCTGTTCGCCATCGGCGCCCGCGCGGACGACGAGCTGGGAGCGGTCCACACGCTGGTCGCGGCGCAGGTCTGGGCCGTGGGCACCAAGTGGCGCAACGCGGCAAAGCTCGGCTCGGTGTTCGACGCGAACCCCGGCCTGGTCGGCGCGAACCTCGCCCACGGCGTCCGCACGGCCCGCGCCGAAGGCGCCGTGGCCGGGTACTCGACCCTCGCCAAGCGCGGCGACCACGCCCTCGCCCGGCTCGGCGCCGCCGACGTCGGCCGGGTGCTGCACTTCGGCGCGTACGACCCGGCCACCGGCGGCCCGCTGATCCTGGACCAGCACGTCACGGTGGGCGTGAACGCCCTGCGCGGCAGCGACTGGAAGCCGGACGGGCCGTGGTCGAGCGAGCAGTACGGGGACTACCTCGGCTACGCCGCCGAGTGGGCGGAGCGCTGGGCGCCCGGCACGGCGACCGACCTCGTGGAACGCACGCTGGCGGCGGCGGGCCAGGCGCTCGGGCGCGCCTGACCGCGTTCCGGTCCACCGCGAAACGAGACGTCGACGGCCGGTCCTCCCGGACCGGATCGTGCGGGGCGCATTACGCGGCGGAACTCGGAACGGTTCATCGAGACGGATTATTTCGCCCATTCGGAGCGAGGATTTCCGGTTTCCGTCGAATCGCCGGAACGCGGCTGGAATTCAGGGGTTGCCCATTCGTCCGGCACGCCGGGATAGTCGGGTTCCGAAAGCGCGTCGCGCTTTCCGGAATCACGACGACACCTGCGAGGTAATCCATGCCGATCACGTTCTCCCACCGCGCCGCCTCCGTGGTCGCGGCACTGGCCGCCGCCACCGGCGCCCTCGTCCTGGCCGCTCCCGCCGCGAGCGCCGCGCCGTCCGCGGGCGCCTGCCACACCCAGCTCGCCCGCGCGGGGAACTTCGTGGCGTGGGCGGCGTACGCGGCGGAGTTCGGCGTGGAGCAGGGGCCCTTCCAGCAGCACGACTTCGTCTACGACGACCTGGCGTCGGCCCGAGCCCTGCTGAACGGCCCGGACTGCGCGGGCATCACGGTCGCCCAGGCGGACGTCGCGGTGGTGCTCGTCAAGCTCGACGAGGGCGAGTCGGCGCTGCGCGCGGACGACTGGGCCGGGTCGGCGGACGCGCTGGGCGTGGCCGACGACACGCTCCAGGCGGCGTCGTACAAGGTGTGGCGACTGGGCCACCCGTAACCGCTCCGGTAACCGCTTTCCCTTTGCGGCGCGCCCCGCGTCCGCAAAGGGGGAGCGCGCCGAAATTGGACTAGACCTGAGCCCAGGCCTTGGCCAGCAATTCGTACGACCGCACGCGCGCGGCGTGGTCGTGGACAATCGTCGTGACCAGTACCTCGTCCGCTCCGGTGGCGGTCCTGAGGTCGTCCAACCGCCGCGCCACGTCACCGGGAGCCCCGACGAACTGCGTCTCGGTCCGGTCCACGACCTTCGCGCGGGTCTCGTCGGTCCACTCGAACGCGGCCGCCCCCTCGGGCGAGGGGAACGGGACGGCCCCGTCACCCGCCCGGATGCTCAGCACCCACTGGCCGTACGGCGCGGCCAGCTCCACGGCCGTCGCCTCGTCCTCGGCGACCACGACGTCCGCCGACACGACGACGTACGGCGCGGCCAGCCGCTCCGACGGCACGAACGCCGCGCGGTAGGCGTCCACGGCGTCCTGGGCCGTGCGCGGCGAGACGTGGTAGGCGGCGGCGAACGGCAGGCCCAGCTCACCGGCGGTCACGGCGCTCTCCCCCGCGCTCGACCCGAGCACCCACACCTCGAAGTCGGCGCCCTCCACGACGTTCGCGTGGTGCTCGCCGCCGACCAGCCCGAGGATCCGGCCGACCTGCTCGGCGTACGGCGGCTCGACCGCGCCCTCGCGCACGCCGAGCAGCCCCTGCTGGATCCGGTAGCGGGCGATGAACTCGGGCGCGGAGAACACCGGGTGCTTGACCAGGTCGCTCTCCTTGATGCCCGCCGACCGGCCGAGCCCGAGGTCGATCCGGCCGGGGTGCAGGTTCGCCAGCAGGCCGAACTGCTCCGCCACGACCAGCGGCGGGTAGTAGCCGAGCAGCACCGCGCCCGAGCCGACCCGGATGTCCTCGGTGGCCGCGGCGACGGCGGCGATGAGCACGGCGGGCGACGTCGAGGCGACACCGGGCGTGAGGTGGTGCTCGGCCAGCCAGTACCGGCGGTAGCCGAGCCGTTCGGCGTGCCGGGCGAGGTCGAGCGTGTTGCGCAGGGCGTCCGCGGCCCGTTGCCCCGACACGACGGGCGCGAGGTCCAGAACTGACAGCGTCATCGGCGGTGTGCCCCCACTTCCCCAGGTCCTCCCCGAAGCCTAGGGAGCGCCGGGACCCCCGTCCGGGATGTGGGACGGGGGCCGTGCTGATCAGGGCGAGAAGGTCGTGGACCCACCGCGCTTCAGGGTGACGGCTCGGCTCCACCCGGCGGCTTTCACGACGGTCGACGTGCCGCCGACGCTGCGCACGGTCACCGACGTGACCCTCCCGGCCCGCCAGGCGAAGTCGACCTCGAAGCCGCCGCGCGCGCCGACGCCGGTGATCCGGCCGTCCGCCCACGCGGACGGCAGCGCGGGCAGCAGCTCGACCACGCCGGGGCGCGAGTGGAGCAGCATCTCGATCATCGCCGAGGGCGTGCCGAAGTTGGCGTCGATCTGGAAGATCGTCCGGTCGCCGAAGCTGTACATGTCGAAGAGGTTGGCCGCGCTGCCGTTGCCGAAGTCCACCGACGGCCGCAGCACGGTGAGGACCAGGCGGTAGGCGTTCTCCCCCTCCTTGAGCCGCGCCCAGCACAGCGCGCGCCACGCGCAGGCCCAGCCGAAGCTGTCGAAACCCCGTGCCACCAACAGGTTCCGCACGCCGGTGAGCAGCTCCGGGGTCACGGTGTCCGGGCGCACCCGGTCGCCGGGGAACAGGCCGATCAACGGCGAGAGGTGCCGGTGCGTGGTCTCGCCGAGGTTGTCCGGCGTCATCCACTCCTGCAACCAGCCCGTCTTCGGGCTGACCTCGGGCAGGTAGAGCTTGAGCTGGAGGTCCCCGACGGTCTTCCAGTAGCCGCGGTCGACGTCGAGCAGCAGGCACGCCTGCCGGTAGTGCTCGAACAGGTCCCACACGAGTTCCTGCGCGTAGGTGGTGCCCAGCGCGTCGGTCGGCCCGTGCTCCGGCGACCAGTCGTGGTCGTTGACCAGCACCCGGCGCTCGACCCCGGAGGCGTCGGTGACGGTGGTCCACACCAGGCGCGCCTCCCAGAACTCGCACGCGCCCTTGAGCAGCGGGTAGATCTTGCGCAGGTACGCGAGGTCCTTGCCGTACTCGTAGTGCTCCCACAGCGAGTTGCACAGCCACGCGTTGCTCGCCGGGTGCCACCACCACCCGCTGCCGCCGTAGAGGTTCGTGGAGTACGCGGTCGTCCAGCCCGCCACGTGGCCGGAGCGGTTGCGGAACCCGTTGCGCTCGTCGTTGAACAGCCGCCGGGTCTGCGTGGTCCACGACGAGAGCTGCGAGACGCAGTAGTCGGCGAACGCGTCGAAGCACGACGGCAAGCCCGCGCGGTCGGCGAGCCAGTAGTTCATCTGGACGTTGATGTCGGTGTGGTAGTCGCTGAACCAGTCCGGGGTGTTGTCGCTCAGCCACAGGCCCTGGAGGTTCAGCGGGGCGCTGCCGCGGGAGCCGCTGATCATCAGGTAGCGCCCGTACTGGAGGTAGGACGCCTCCAGCTCCGGGTCCGGCGCGGAGCCCTCCGCGGCGCGCGCGCCGAGCCGCGTCCAGGTGTCCATGGCCTTCTGCGCGGGTGTCGACGTGCCGAGGCTGACGGTCATCCGGTCGTAGAGCTTCCGGTAGTCGGCGACGTGCGTGGCGAGCAGCGCGTCACCGGTCTCGCGGGCCGCGGCGCGCGCCTTGTCGCGGGCGATGGCCAGCGGGTCGGCCTTCGGGTTCTTGAACGCCGTGGCCGGGTCGCGGGTGTAGTTCGTGCCGCCGCTGACGACGATGACGACCTCGGCGCAGCCGGTGAAGACCACCTGGTCGCCGGTGACGGCCACCCTGCCGGTGCGGCTGGCGGCGGTCACCGTGGCCGCGTACTTGAGGCCGTTGCCGAAGGAGGCGGTGAACGACCCGTTCCGAGTGGTCTCGCCGTGCGTGCCGGCGATCGAGACCGTCCCGGTGTGCGTGCCGGTGCCGCGGCGGCTGAGCCGGATCACCACGACGTCGTCGGGGTGGCTGGAGTACACCTCACGCCGGTAGGTCGTGCCCTGGTGGTCGTAGGTCGTGGTGACGAGGCCGTTGCTCAGGTCCAGTTCCCGCCGGTAGCCGGTCACGCCCGTGTGCGACGGCAGCGCGAGGAACACCTTGGCCAGCAAGGAGAACGTCCCGAAGCGCGCCTCGTCGTACGGGAACTGGCCGTCGTCCTGGAGCGCGTCGTTGAGGCCGCCGGTCCACAGGGTGGCGTCGGTCAGGTAGAGGAAGTCGCGGGTGGGGTCGCCGCCGACCAGCGCACCGAGGCGGCCGTTGCCGATCGGCAACCCCTGCTCGATGATCTTCGCCTCGACCGCCGGGGCCGGGTAGGTGAACCTCGTCGCCGAGCCGTCCGGGACGAGCGCCGGACTCGCAGGTCGTCCGGTGGCCGCCGCGGTGGCGGTGAACACCGGCAGCGCGCCGAGCGCGGCCGCCGCGCCGAACCTCAGCACGTCGCGGCGGGTCGGTCCGGTGCTGCGTTCGTCTCGCGACATCGTCGGGGTCCCCTTTGACCGGTAACGAGCGGGTGACAGTCGGTAGCCAAAATCGGATATAAGATATGATTCATCGTCGACCGGTGTCAACGAAAACCCGGTGGCGGACGCCAAGGGCCCTTTGCTACCGTTCCGGCGACCGTGCGAGAGATCGAGGAGGTGGTACCCGTGACCGTTGTAGCGACATGGGTGCTCCCCTCAGGGGTCATGGTCGGGCGATAGGTCGTCCGGGAGCACTTCTCACTCCCGAAAGGCACGACCATGCACTTCACGTCCGAACAGCTCCTCGACGACGGCGTCCTCGAACGCCGGTTCACCCTCGGCGAGATCCCCGGCGTCCTGTGGACGTCCGGCTCCGCACCCGCCCCGCTGATCCTGATGGGCCACCCCGGCGGCCTGGACCGGATGCACCCCAGGCTGGCGGCCCGTGCTCGCCAGACCGTCGCGGAGGGGTACGCCGCGGCCACCATCGAACTGCCGGGAGCGGGCGTCCGACCCCGTGTCGCCGCCGCCGACCAGGCCCGCGCCGACCTGCGCCGCGCGGTGGAGGCGGGCGAGCGGGTCAGCGACGACATCGTCGACCGGCTCGTCCTCCCGCTGGTCGACCAGGCGGTCCCGGAGTGGCGGGCCACCCTGGACGCCCTCCAGGAACTGCCCGAGATCGGCGGCCCGGTCGGCTTCTCCGGCGGCGTGATCTCCATCGGCGTCCGGCTGGCGGTGGTCGAACCGCGCATTGTGGCCGCCGCGCTGTTCGCGGGCAGCTACGTGCCCCGCGCCATCATCGAGGAGGCCCGGCAGGTCACCATCCCGTTGCACGTCCTGCTCCAGTGGGACGACGAGGGCAACGACCGGCAGATGGCGCTGGACCTGTTCGACGCCTTCGGGTCCAAGGAGAAGACGCTCAACGCCAACATGGGCGGCCACACCGGTGTCCCCGCGTACGCCGGGGACGCGGCGAACCGGTTCTTCGCCAGGCACCTGGGGTGAGGCCCCGCCGCCACCGGGGCAGGTCCCCGGTGGCGGCGGCCGGACAGGGCACAATCCGCCTGTCGTCAGCCGAGAGGACACCGCCATGACCACCGCGGGCGAGCGCAACGCGATCACCGACGTGCCCGGCGTCCGCGTCGGCAACACCACCCGGATCGGCGGCGGGGCGTTGACCGGCACGACCGCCGTGCTGCTCCCGCCGGACTCGCTGGTGACCGTGGACGTGCGCGGCGGAGCCCCCGCCACGCGGGAGACCGCCGCCCTCGACCCCCGGTACGGCGGCCGCGCGGTACCGGTGATCGTGCTGACCGGCGGGAGTTCCTACGGCTTGGCCGCCGCCGACGGCGTGGGGGCGGAGGTCGTGCCCGCCGCGGCCCTGTTCGACCTCGGCCGCGGCGGCGACTTCGGCCTGCGCCCCACCGCCGCGTTCGGCGCGGAAGCGGTGGCGGCGGCCGACGTGCTGGTCGAGTGCGGCAACGTCGGGGCGGGCGCCGGGGCGCTGAACGCCGACCTCAAGGGCGGCCTCGGCACCGCCAGCGTCGTGCTGCCGGACGGGACGGTGGTCGCCGCGCTCGCCGCGCTGAACGCCGTCGGCCCGTCCGTCGACCACCGGACCGGCCTCCCGCACGGCCTGCCCCTCGGTGCCACGCACCGGATCCACGACGGTGAAACCGTTGCCTGGCAAGAATTCCCGGCCGACGGCGGCGACGACCCGGTCCCACCACCCGCGCTCGACGGCAACCCGCTCAACACGGTCATCGGCGTCATCGCCACCACCGCCCGCCTCTCCCCCGCCGACCTGTACCGCCTGGCGAACGCGGGCCAGGACGGTATGGCCTTGGCGATCCGCCCCGCACACGGCCTGTTCGACGGCGACACCGTGTTCTCGGCGTCCACCGGCAGCACCGAAACGGACCCCGAGACCGTCATCGCCGCGGCAGCCGAGGTGTTCGCGCGAGCCTTGGTGCACGGCCTGCTGTCCGCCGAATCCGTGACCACGGACACCGGCCACCTGGCGGCATACCGCGAGAGGTACCCGAGGACGGGAGCCGGGTACCGGCGCTAGCCGAACAGCGACCTCGGCCGTCCGAGCGGGAAAGCGCTCCGGCGCGGTCCGGTGGCGTGGCACCACCACCGGACCGCCGGACGCTCAACTGGCGGTGGAGACCGCCGTGTCGCCGTGGCGCGGGACGCCCACGCGGGCGAGTTCCTCGAACGTCCTGGCGTCCAGCACGACCATCCCGGCCCGGCCGTCGCGGCCGTCCAGCACCACGGACAGCAGCACGCCGTCGTCCTCGTGGCGGGCGGTGGGCGAGGGCACGAAGACGGGTTCACCGGGGTGCTGGCCGGGCTCGTGCCACACGGTCGTGTCGCCGGACTGGACGTCGATCTTGACCAGGCGGTCGAACACGCTGTCGCCGCGCGGACCCTGGACGCCGACGCCGTAGGCGTACCGGTAGTCGCCGCCGTTGTGCGCGCGGTAGGAGATGCGGGGCAGTTCGAACGCCTCGGCGGCCAGGCGGCGGGTGTGCAGGACGCCGCCGAGCAGGTCGATCTCGTAGCGGGTCGGCAGCGCCAGCGGCAGTTCGCCGCGCCAGCGGGCCGGGCGGGGCGCGTTGACCGGGTCGGCGTTGGGGTAGGAGCAGATGTCCAGCACCACGCGGTGGCCCGCGTCGCGGGCGTTGATGTGGTGGAACGCGAAGAACGCCTCGGTGCGGTGGTCGGCGACGATCCGGCCGTCGGCCTGGTCGATCACGATGAACCGGGTCCCGAGGTCCGGCCGCCAGCGGTGGTTCGCGGTGAACGGCCTGCCGGGCGCGAGCGGGTGGCGCGGGTCGACGACGAACGGGTACTCGACCAGCACGACGAACCGGTCGGTGACCGCGAAGCTGTGCAGGTAACCGGGGTTCTCGGTCGGCACGGCCACCAGGAGTTCACGGGCGCGGCTGCCGGGGCGTCTGCGGTGGACGCGGTACTCGCTGTGCTCGCCGAACCAGAGGACGTAGTCGAGCACGTCGCCGGTGAGCGGCGCGTGGTGCGGGTGCGCGCTCGGCACGGCGGACGCGATGCCGCCGGAAATGCCGACGCCGTCGAGGATTCCGGGCTCGAAGTCGACCGCGATCGGGGTGTCGTGGCGGGCCCACTGGCGGTCGGCGAGCGACAGCACGTTGGCCGCCGCGTTCGGCGCGATGCGGTAGCGCGTGAGGAACCGGGAGAACAGCGAGCGGCACGGGTCGGCGGTGAACTCCGCGAAGTCGACGCGGCCGCGGCCGTGCGCGGGCGGTCCGGTGTCCGGCGAGATCGACCGGTACGCCACGGCGCCGCCGCCGAAACCGAAGCGGTGCACGGAGGTCGGCCCGCCGAGCCAGTTGCGGAACGCGGTGGGCGAGGTCGCGGGACCGGTGCGCAGCAGGGTGCCGGAGAGCCAGTTCGGCACTGCTCCCTCCACCGGGAGGACGGGTGCGGGAACTTCCAGGGTCACCCCGTCTTGGTACCCGCGCATGGAATGACCTACTCCCAGATAGTGGAAACCTTGTTATGGAACACCGTGACGATTGGCTAGTCAAGCAATCCGGCACGTCAGGGTGCGGGATACCGCGCCGCGTAGCGGGTCGGTGACTCTCCGACCATCGCGGTGAAGTCCCGCGTCAGGTGGGCTTGGTCCGCATAGCCCAACTCCGCCGCCAGACCGGCCCAGTCGATCGCCGCGGACCGCGCCATCCGGTCCGTCACCTCGCGCAACCGGTAACGGCGGATCACCCACTTCGGGCCCACCCCAACGTACTCGGCGAACAGCCGTTGCACCGAACGCACGTGCGTATCGAGACGCTGGGCGAGGTCCGCGACCCTGGTGATCCCCGGTTCCGCCGCCACCAACGCGACGACGCCTGCGACGTGCTCGGCGGTCGGATCCGGTGGCGGACAGGCGGAACGCAGGAACTCCTCGGCGATCCGCGCCTGCTCCCGCTCGTCGACGGCGTCAGCCATCGCGCGGACGGGCACGTCCGGGAACAGCTCCACCGCGGGCACGACCCTCCCGGTGATCGTCGACACCGACCGCCCGAGCAGCGGCCGGAAGCAGCCGGGCCGGAACGCCACCCCGAACACGCGTCCCTTGCCCGCCAACACCTTGTACCCGGACCGGCGGCCAACGCCGTGGACCTCGGCGGCGCCGTTCGGGAAGGACAGCTGGACCGTCGGGTTCGGCACGATCAGCTGGCGGTAGGGCGGCTGGTCGCCCAGATCCCAGGCCACCGCCCAGAAGTGGTCGACGAACGGCGCGAGGTCGGCGGCGGGCTCGGGGAACGAGTGGGCCTGGAAGTTCGCCCACGCACCGCCGATCTCCCGGACGTCCCGTTCCGCCACCCGGCCCACCCTACTGTCGCGTTCGTCCAAGACAGCGGCGGCACGCGCTCCTACCGTGACGGCGCGACGACAACACGATCCGAGGAGCACGGCACATGGCACGGGGTTCGTTGATCACCAGCACCGCGGCGACCACGATCGAGGTCGTGCGCGCCGTCGACCGGCTGGACGCGGCGACGCCGTGCGCCGAGTTCGACGTGCGCGCGCTGGCGGAGCACCTGCTCACGTGGGGGCCGTCGCTGGCGGGCGCGGGGCGCAAGGAGTCGGTGCCGCCGCGCGAGGGCGTGCGCGTCGGCGACGACTGGGCGGACGAGGTGGAGGCGCAGGTGCGGGAGGTGGCCGAGGCGTGGAGCGACGAGGCCGCGTGGTCGGGCACGACGCACATGGGCGGGCCGACGGAGATGCCCGCGGACCTGGTCGGCGGGATGGTGCTGGTGGAGCTGCTGGTGCACGGGTGGGACCTCGGCCGGGCGAGCGGGCAGCGGCCGGAGTGGGACGACGACGTCCTGGAGTTCGCCCTCGACGAGGTGGCGAAGACCGCGGACCAGGGCCGCGCCATGGGGGTGTACGGCGCGGAGGTCGTCGTGCCCGACGGGGCGTCCACGGTGGACCGGGTGCTCGGGTTGACCGGTCGCGATCCGGGGTGGAGGCCGTGACAGCGGGTCAGATCCGGCAGGCTTCCAATTTCGTCACGAGAATCGCCTCGGCGCCGATGTTGGTCAGCTCGTCCATGACGCGCTGAATTCCGTGGCGCTCGACCAGGGAACGCACGGCGACCCATCCTTCTTTCGCGAGTGGCGACAACGTCGGTGATTCGCGACCAGGGGTCAATTCACACGCGCGATCGACCACGTCGGCGCGGCACACGTAATCGATCAACACGAATTCACGGGCGTGCAGCACGCCTTGCAAGCGCTGCACCAGCACGTCGACGGCGGTCTCCAACTCGGGTGACAACTTTCGCCCCTCGGTGCGGACGAGGACCGCTTCCGAGGCGAGCACGGGCTCGCCGAACGCCACCAGTCCCGCGTTGCGCAGGGACGTCCCGGTCTCCACGACGTCGGCGACGGCGTCGGCGAGCCCGAGCGCGACCGCGTTCTCCACGGCGCCCTCCAGCTTGACCAGATCCGCGCTCACACCCACGCCCACCAGGTACTTCTCCACCAGCATCGGGTAGCTGGTCGCCACCCTCCGCTCGTGCAGCCCGGCGATCTCGGCCACCCCGCCGGGCTTGGCGGCGAACCGGAACAGCGACTTGGCGAAACCGAGCGGCAGGATTTCCCGCGCGGCGGCGCCGGAGTCCAGCAGCAGATCCCGACCGGTGATGCCGACGTCGAGCGCGCCACTTCCGACGTAGACCGCGATGTCCCTCGGGCGCTGGAAGAAGAATTCCACACCGTGCGCGACGTCGAGCATCGAAAGTTCGCGATTGTTGCGGTGCAGTTGATAACCGGCATCGGTCAGCAACTGCATGGCAGCGGCACTCAAAGAACCCTTGTTCGGTACCGCGACACGAAGCAGAGTCATGATCGCAATGGTCGCACAACGCCTCCGCCATTCCACAATCAAGGCCACCACGTTCGTGCTGCCGGACCGCGACGGCAGCCTTACCCTCCGTGCATGGTGCTAGTGGAGCAGACCGAACGACAGGACCGAACACCGGGACTCAGCCGCCGCGGCCGTGACCTGGTCGTGGTCGCGATCATGCTGGGGATGCTCCTGGCAGCACTCGATCAAACCATCGTGGCAACCGCACTCCCCACGATCGTGGGAGACGTCGGCGGCGGCAACCACCTCTCCTGGGTGGTCACGGCCTACCTGCTCGCCGAGACGATCATGACCGCCCTGATCGGCAAGTTCGGCGACCTCTTCGGCCGCAAACCGGCGTTCCTGATCAGCGTCGCCCTGTTCATGGTCGGCAGCTTCCTCTGCGGCTGGACCGACACCATGACGGGCCTGATCGCGTTCCGCGCCGTCCAAGGCCTGGGCGCGGGCGGTCTCATGGTCACCGCCACGGCGATCATCGCCGACGTCGTCCCGCTGCGCGAACGCGGCAAGTACCAGGGCGCGATGGGCGCGATGTTCGGCGTGGCCACCGTAGCCGGCCCACTGCTCGGCGGCCTCTTCGTCGACCACCTCAGCTGGCGCTGGGCGTTCTACATCAACGTCCCACTGGGCCTGATCGTCCTGGCGGTGGCCGTCTTCGCCCTCCCCACCACCCGCAGCTCCCGCAAGCCGGTCATCGACTACGCGGGCATCCTCCTGATCGCCCTGGCGGCCACCGGCCTCACCCTCGTCACCAGCTGGGGCGGCACCGAATACCCGTGGGGCTCCCCCACCATCCTCTGGATGGCAGCGGGCTCGGTGATCGCCTTGGCCGCCTTCGTCTTCGTCGAACTGCGCGCGCCGGAACCCATGCTCCCCATGCGCCTGTTCCGCAGCAGGGTCTTCACGGTCGCGGGCATCCTCAGCTTCATCGTCGGCTTCGCCATGCTGGGCGGCATCACCTTCCTCCCCACGTACATGCAGTACGTGCAAGGCGCCACCGCGACCGAATCCGGCCTCCGCATGCTCCCGTTGGTCCTGGGCCTGCTGGCCGCGTCCATCGTCACCGGCAACGTCATCAGCAAAACCGGCCACTACCGCTACTTCCCCATCGGCGGCTCGGCCCTCATCGTCGCGGGCCTCTTCCTGCTCTCCCGCCTGGACGCGGACACCAGCTTCCCCGTCGCCTCCGCGTACATGATCGTGCTGGGCCTGGGCATCGGCTGCACCATGCAGGTCCCCGTCATCGTCGTGCAGAGCACCACCGACTACGCGGACCTGGGTGTGGCAACGTCAGGCGTCAGCTTCCTCCGCACCATGGGCAGTTCCTTCGGTGTAGCGGTCTTCGGCACCATCTACGCCAGCGAACTCCCGGACCGCCTGGCAAAGGCCATCGCGGCCTCCCCGGCCGTGGACCCCCGCGCGGTCACCACGGTCAAGGGCCTGCACGCCCTTCCAGCAGAGGCAAAAGCCCCGTTCCTGGACGCCTACGTGGGCGCCCTGCACACCGTGTTCCTCTACGCGGTCCCCATCGGCGCGATCGCCTTCCTGGTAGCCCTCTTCCTCCCGGAAGTACGCCTGCGCGACACCGCACGGGCCTCGGCGGACGGCAACAGCGGCGTAGGCGAAAGCTTCGCGGCCCCAGCCTCCACTACGTCACAACAGGAACTGGAAAAGCTGGTCGGCCAGATCTGGCGCAAACAACACGTCAACCCCGGCCCGGAACTCCTGGCCCGAGCGGGCACCCAGCTCACCGAGGCCCAGGCGTGGCTGATCGTCCGCATCTACCGCCACGCGGTGGACGACGGCGACACCACACTGGACGAGATCGCCACCGAGACAGGCATCCCGGCAGGCATCTTCGAACCAACAGCACGAGCCCTGGTCGACCTGGGTTACGTCGTCGAATCCCACGGCCACCACCGCTTCACCACACAGGGCGCGGAAACCTTCAGCCACCTGGTGGGCGCGTGGCGCCTGTGGCTGCTGGAACAGCTGACCGACTGGGACACGGAGCACGACTTCACCGAGGCGGTGGACACCATGGCCGAACAACTGATCGACACGGGCCACACCCTCACCTCGGGCCGTCACGCCTCCCTGGCCCCCTGACCAGGACCAGCTACCCGACGGTCAGGCCCGGTGCGGGTCGGGGAAGGCGATTCCGCGGAACCGCCTTCCCCGGATCACCCTCAGACCCGCTCCACCAGCAAGGACACCCCTTGCCCCACCCCCACGCACAACGTCGCCAACCCCCGCGACCCGCCTTCTCTCTCCAACCGCCCCATCAACGCCACGACCAACCGAGCCCCGGACGCCCCCAACGGATGCCCCAGAGCAATAGCCCCACCGTCGGCGTTCACGATCGACGAATCCAGCTTCAACCGCCGCATGACAGCCAAGCTCTGCACGGCGAACGCCTCGTTCAACTCCACGGCGTCCAAGGACTCGACGCCCCACCCGGCCCGCCCCAACACCTTCTCGGTAGCGGGCACCGGCCCCAGCCCCATCACGTGCGGCGACACCCCAGCGCTAGCCCCGGCCACCACCCGCGCCCGAGGCGTCAACCCGTACCGCCGCACGGCGTCCTCACTGGCCAACACCACCGCCGCGGCCCCGTCCGACAACGGTGACGACGACCCGGCGGTAACCACACCCCCATCGCGGAACACCGTCCGCAACGAGGCCAACTTCTCCAGCGACCCACCCCGCCGAGGCCCCTCGTCAACGGAGAACACCCCGTCCTTCACCGGGACGGGAACGATCTCCCCGTCAAACCGCCCCGCGTCGATAGCCGCCACAGCCTTCGCGTGACTCCGCAACGCGAACTCGTCCGACTCCTCCCGCGTGATCCCGTCCAGAGCGGCGACCTCTTCAGCCGTCTCCCCCATGCTCAACGTCGTCTCCCCGGTGAACCGGGGATTGGTGAACCTCCACCCCAACGACGAATCCACCACTTCCCCAGGCTTCGCCCACGGCGTCCCTGGCTTCGCCATCACCCAAGGCGCACGAGTCATCGACTCCACCCCACCGGCGACCACGACATCGGCCTCCCCGGACCGAATCGCCTGCGCCGCGGAAGACACCGCCGTCAACCCGGACGCGCAAAGCCGGTTCACGGTGTACCCGGGCACCGAATCGGGCAGCCCGGCCAACAGCACCGCCATCCGCGCCACGTTCCGGTTGTCCTCCCCGGCCTGGTTGGCGGCCCCGAGGATCACCTCGTCCACGGCCTCCCCGGACAACCCGACGCGCCGCAGCACCTCCCCCACCACCAGCGCGGCGAGGTCGTCCGGCCGGACTCCGGCCAGCGCGCCGCCGTAGCGGCCTTGGGGGGTGCGGACTCCGTCGACCAGGTACACCTCGGGCATCAGGGCTTCCCTTCCTCGCGAATGCGGCCCATTATCCACCGTCCGTTCGGTCAGGAAACGAGACGTGGGCGACAATGCCGACCATGACCACGAAGCGCGGCCGCCCCGGCTACGACCTGGAGTCCCTGCTCCTGGTGGCCGTCAAGCTGTTCAACGAGCGCGGCTACGACGGCACCAGCATGGAGGACCTGGCCCGCAAGCTGGGCATCACCAAGTCCGCCATCTACTACCACGTGCCGAGCAAGGACGAACTGCTCCGGCTCGCCGTCGACCGAGCCCTCGACGGCCTCTTCCAGGTCATCACCGAAGCCGACGACGTCCCCGGCAGGGCCATCGACCGCCTGGAGCACGTCCTCCGGGGCAGCGTCGCGGTCCTCGTGGCGCAACTGCCTTTCGTCACACTCCTGCTCCGCGTGCGCGGCAACACCAAGGTGGAACGAGCGGCGCTCGCCCGCAGGCGCGAGTTCGACCACCTCGTCACCGACCTGGTGAAGCAGGCGGAGGCCGAGGGCGACGTCCGCGAGGGCCTCGACCCCGCCACGGTGGCCCGGCTCCTCTTCGGCATGGTCAACTCGCTGACCGAGTGGTACCGCCCCCGACGGTGCTCCGACTCGACCGAACTCGCCGACACCGTGTGCCACATGGCCTTCGACGGCATCCGCCGGACCTAAGACGATCAGACCTGGACCGCCGGACCTAGACCACCGGCCCGCCGGACCTCCAGTACAGCCCCGCGTCCCGGCTCAGCAGCCCGGCGTCGATCAGGTACCGCCGCAACGCCACGTGGTCCGCCTCGCCGCCCTCGCACCACGCCCGCAGCACCGCGTTCACGTCGACCTCGGGGTACCGCCGCCCCGGTTCGAACGACTGCGCCACGTGCTCCAGCACGGCCTGCCGCTTGGCGGCCTGCGTCGGGAACCGGACGAGCCTGCCGCCGCGCACGAACGCCCGCAGCACCTGGTCCTCGTGCTCCACGGCGGGCGCGACCACCGAGCTGGCGACCTCCTTGAACACCTCGTCGTGCAGCACGATCCCGTCCGCGCCGGACGAGACGAGCCCGCCGCTCTCCAGGCGTTGCACGGCCTTCGCCACCACCCGGACGTCCAGCCCGGTGGCGGCGACGATCGCCGACGGCGTGCGCGCCCCGAGGACGACGGCGGCCGCGACGCGGAGGCGTTCCGGTTCGGCCAGCAGGCCGACGAGGTGTTCTGGGGTCACTCCTCCACCTAACCCGATCCATGACGAACCACACAGTCGAATATTTAGTTGGTGCACCAATCTTTGGTACGCTAACCACATGGAAGAGGACCCGCTGGCCCTGGAGAACCAGGTCTGCTTCGCGCTGTCGATCGCCGCGCGCGGCGTGGTGGCCGTCTACAAGCCGCTGCTGGAGCCGATGGGCCTCACGCACCCGCAGTACCTGGTGATGCTGGCGCTGTGGCAGCGCGATCCGTTGTCCGGCAAGGAGCTCAGCTCACTGCTCCGGCTCGACCCCGGCACGCTCTCGCCGTTGCTCAAGCGCCTGGAGTCCACCGGGTACATCACCCGCGACCGCGACCGCACCGACGAACGCGCGCTGGCCGTCACGCTCACCGCCGAGGGCCGGGCCCTGCGCGAGCGGGCGCTCAAGATCCCGCCCGCCATCGTCGGGAAGCTCGACATGAGCCTCGACGAGCTGCGCGTGCTGCACACCTCGCTGACCCGCGTCATCGCCGCAGCCCACCAGGAGTAGCCATGACCCCGAACGTCGCCCTGCGCCTCTGGTACTTCGTCGGCGGCCGCCTGCCGCAGCGCTACCGCGAGTGGGTGTTCCAGGACGTGACCCGCCCGGACTGGCTGCTGCGCTTCACGGTGCGCGCCCTGCTCCAGGTCCTGCCGCTCAGCCTGGTGATCGGCACGGTCCTGGTGCTGGCGCTGGGTTCCCCGATCGGGCTGGCCGTGGCGTGCGGCGCGATCGGCCTCATCGTCGGCGTCTACTTCTCGCTGTCGTACGCGGCCGAGAGCGTGGAGAACCGGATCACCAAGTACGGCTTCCGGCACGGGTCCGCGGGCGAGACCCGCGCCAAGCGCACCGACGACGACCAGCAGGCCCGCTACAACGCGACCTGGCGCAGCTAGCCCGTCCGGTACTCCTGCGGGCTGACCCCGCGCTCCCGCTTGAACGCGGTGCTCAACGCGAACGAGCTGCCGTAGCCGACCTGCCGGGCGACCGCGCCGACCGTGGCGTCGGACTCGCGCAGCAGGTCGGCGGCCAGCGCCAGCCGCCACTCCGTCAGGAACGCCATCGGCGACTCCCCCACCAGGTCGGTGAACCGCCGCGCGAGCGCCGCCCGCGACACCCCGGCCTTCGCCGCCAGCGCCGCCACCGTCCACGGGTGCGCGGGGTTGTGCTGCAACAGCCGCACCGCCTGCCCCACCACGGGATCGGCCAGCGCACGGTACCAGGCGGGCGCGTCGGCGCGGGAGAACCACGTCCGCAGCACCGCGATCAGCAGCAGGTCGAGCAACCGGTCGAGGACGACCTCCTGGCCGGGGTCGTCCTTCACGATCTCGGCGGTCAGCAGCGGCACGATCGGGCAGTCCCACTCGTCCTCGCGCAGCACCAGCACCCTCGGCAGCGCGTCCAGCAGTCGTCGGCTGATCTCGCCGCGCATCGGGTACGCGCCCGTCAGCATCATCATCCGGCCGTCGGGGTTCGTGCCCCACGTGCGGACGCCGAGGTCCATGCTCGCCGCGAGGCTCTCCCCGTCGGGCGTCTCGCACCGCTGGCCGGGGTGGATGACCGCCCGCGGCGGGGTGTCCGGGTCGTCGGCGACGGTGTACGGGTCGGGTCCGAGGACCACGGCCACGTCACCCGCGACCAGGCGGACGGGGTCGCCGTCGTCGTGCGCGATCCACGCGTGACCGCGCACCAGCGACACCACGGTCAGCGGCGCCTCGTCCTGGATCCGGACCGACCACGGCGGGTCGAGCACCGTGCGCAGCAGGAACGCGCCGCGGGCGCGCGGACCGTCCAGCAACCCCACCAGCGCGTCCACCGGTCCAGCGTAGACGGAGGCGCACACCGGAGAGCGTCTGAACGATGGCCGCGGCGGGCCCGGTCCACTTGACTCGACGGCATGGACACGCTGCGCGGGGCCGCACTGACCGCGGCCACCCTCACCACCGGCCTGATCGCCGGTCTCTTCTTCGCCTACGCCTGCTCGGTCATGCCCGCCCTCAAGGGCGCCGACGACCGGACCCTCGTCGACACCATGCAGCGGATCAACATCGCGATCGTCAACGGCTGGTTCCTGCTCGCGTTCCTCGGCGCGGCGGCCTTCGGCGTGCTGGCCGCGGTGCTGCGCTTCGGCCGTCCCGGTTTCGGCTGGGTGGCGGCGGGCGCGGTGCTCTACCTCGCGACGATCGCGATCACCGCGGCCGTCAACATCCCGTTGAACAACGCGCTCGACGCGGCGGGCGACCCCGCGGGGATCACCGACCTCGCCGCCGTGCGCCAGGCGTTCGAGGCCACCTGGGTGCCGTGGAACCTCGCCCGCACCCTGACGTCGATCGCCGCGTTCGCCTGCCTGCTCCAGGCGTCGCGGACCTAGAGGTCGCCCAACGCGGTGATCGGCGACTCGACGCAGTCCGCGACGTACCGCAGGAACCCGCCCGCCACGCCGCCGTCGCACACCCGGTGGTCGAACGCCAGCGTCAGCTCGCACACCTTGCGCACGGCGAGCTGCCCGTCCACGACCCACGGCCGGTCGATGATCCGGCCCATGCCGAGGATCGCGGCCTCCGGGTGGTTGATGATCGCGGCCGAACCGTCCACGCCGAACACGCCGTAGTTGTTGACGGTGAAGGTGCCGCCGGTCAGGTCGGCCGGGGACAGCTTGCCCGCGCGCGCGGCGGCCGTGCGGTCGGCGAGCGCCGCCGACAGCTCGCTCGCGGTGAGGTCCTGGGCGTTCCGGACGACCGGGACGACCAGCCCGCGATCGGTCTGGGCGGCGAAGCCGAGGTTCACCTGGTCGAGCACGACGATCTCGTCGCCCTCGACGCGGGAGTTCAGCTCGGGGAACTTCTTCAGGCCCAGCACGGTGAACCGGGCCAGCAGCGCGAACAGGCCGACGTCCTCGAGGGCCGCGCGGGCGGCGAGGAAGTCGGTGGCGTCGACGTCGACCCACACCGTCGCCTCGGGGATCTCGCGGCGGGACGCGGAGAGCTTGTCCGCCACGGTCTTCCGCAGGCCCTTCAACGGGATCCGGCGTTCGCCGGTCACCGCGGGGACGACGACCCGACGAGCCAGCTCCTGCTCGACGTCGGTCCGGCGGATGATCCCGCTCGGCCCGGTGCCGGTGACCGTCGCGAGGTCGACGTCGTTCTCCCGCGCGAACCTCCGCACCAGCGGCGAGATCACACCGGGCTTGGCCACGGGCGCGGCGACGGCGGCGACCGGGGCAGGCGCGACAACAGGAACAGGCGCGGCCGTTCGGGCTCCGCGGCGCTTCCGGCGCGGGGCCTCGGACGTGCCGTAGCCGATCAGGACGTTGCCGCTGCCCTGCTCCGGCACGACCACGCCCGGCTCCTGGAAGCCTTCTCCCCCCACGGTCAGCAGCACCGCGCCGACGGCGAGGGACTCACCGGCCTTGCCGTGCGTGGCCGTGACGACGCCCTCGAACGGGCACGGCACCTCCACCACGGCCTTGGCCGTCTCGACCTCGACGACGGGCTGGTCGATGGACACGGTGTCCCCGACCTTGACCAGCCAGGTGACGATCTCGCCCTCGGTCAGGCCCTCGCCGAGGTCCGGCAGCAGGAAGTCAGGCACGGGAGCCCACCACTTCGTCGTCCCACTGGAGCCTGCCGATCGTGTCCAGGATCCGGTCCACGCCCGGCAGGAAGTGCTCCTCCAGCTTCGGCGGCGGGTAGGGGATGTCGAACCCGGTCACCCGCAGGACGGGCGCGTGCAGGTGGTGGAAGCAGCGCTCGGTGACCCGCGCGACGACCTCCGCGCCGTACCCGCCGAACCCGGCCGCCTCGTGCACCACGACCGCGCGCCCGGTCTTGCGGACCGACGCGCACACCGTCTCGTCGTCGAACGGCGACAGGCTGCGCAGGTCGACGACCTCGACGTCCCAGCCCTCCTCGACGGCGGCCTCGGCGGTCTCCAGCGCCGTCGCGACCATCGGCCCGTACGCGATCAGCGTGACGTCCTTGCCGGGCCGTCGGACCAGCGCTTTCTCGAACCCGAGCCGGTGCGCGCCCAGCGACACCTCGCCCTTGGACCAGTACCGGCGCTTGGGTTCAAGGAAGATCACCGGGTCCGGCGAGTCGATCGCGTCGCGCAGCAGGTCGTAGCCGTCCTGCGGGGTGCCGGGCGTGACGACCCGCAGCCCGGACGTGTGCGTGTAGTAGGCCTCGGAGGAGTCGCAGTGGTGCTCCACGCCGCCGATGCCGCCGCCGTACGGGATGCGGATGACGACGGGCACCTCGACCTCGCCGCGCGTGCGGTTGCGCATCTTGGCCAGGTGGCTGGTGATCTGCTCGAACGCCGGGTAGGCGAACGCGTCGAACTGCATCTCCACGACCGGGCGCATCCCGTTCATGGCCATGCCGATCGCGGTGCCGACGATGCCCGACTCGGCGAGCGGGGTGTCGAACACCCTGCGGTCGCCGAACTTCGCGGCCAGCCCGTCGGTGATCCGGAAGACCCCGCCCAGCGGGCCGACGTCCTCGCCGAACACCAGCACCCGCTCGTCGGCCTCCAGCGCGTCCGACAGCGCCAGGTTCAGCGCCGCGGACATCGACAGCGTGCTCATGCGAGTTCCTCCGCGAGCTGGGCGGCCTGCTCCCGCAGGTGGCGGGTCGGCTCGGCGTAGACGTGCGCGAACAGCTCGGCCGGGTCGACCTCGACGTCGGCGTTCATCACCTCGCGCACGCTCGCCGCGTACGCCTCGGCCTCGGCGGCGACGGACGCGCGGCGGGCGTCGTCGAGCAGGCCCCGCGCGGTCAGGTACGCCTCGATCCGGTCCACGGGGTCGCGGTCCAGCCACGCGGCGACCTCGTCGGCGTCGCGGTAGCGGGTGGCGTCGTCGGCGTTGGTGTGCGCCTCGACGCGGTAGGTCAGCGCCTCGATCAGCGTCGGGCCACCGCCCTCGGCGGCCGTGCGGACGGCGTCGCGCACCACGGCGTAGACGGCGGCCGGGTCGTTGCCGTCGACCAGCACCGAGGGCACGCCGTAGCCGACGCCCTTGTGCGCCAACGAGGGCGCGGCGTTCTGCTTGCTCATCGGCACGCTGATCGCGTAGCCGTTGTTCTGCACCAGGAACACCACCGGCGCCTGCCACACCCCGGCGAAGTTCAGCGCCTCGTGCGTGTCGCCCTCGCTGGTCGCGCCGTCGCCGAGCAGCACCAGCGCGACGGTGTCCTCGCCCTTGAGCCGGGCGGCGTGCCCGAGGCCGACCGCGTGCAGCGTGTTGGTCGCCAGCGGCGTGCACTGCGGCGCGACCCGGTGCTCGTGCGGGTCGTACCCGAGGTGCCAGCCGCCCTGGAGGAGCGTCAACGTGCCCTGCGCCGGAACGCCCCTGGTCACCAGCGCGACCGAGTCGCGGTAGGTCGGGAACAGCCAGTCCTGCTCGCGCAGCGCCAGCACGGACCCGACCTCGCAGGCCTCCTGGCCGCGGCTGGACGGGTAGACCGCGAGCCTGCCCTGGCGGGTCAACGCCGTGGCCTGGGTGTCGAACCGGCGGCCGATCACCATGCGGCGGTGCAGTTCGAGCAGGACGTCGTCGTCCGGCATGACCAGCTCGGAGTCCACGACCGGCTCGCCGGTCTTCGTCAGCAGGGACAACGGCGCGTCGGTCGGGAGCAGGGAGCGCTCCCTCGCGGGCAGGCTCGTGCGTGCCATGTGTCCTCCTCGGGCCCAGGGTGAGGCCCATGGTGAACCGGGTCACAGCCAAAGTTCTAGATCCAGGCCGTTTCCCTGGACGAATGGTCGTGACCGGCGGTTATCGTGAACCACATGCCTGCCAAGCCCCCCGTGAAGGCCGTGCCGACTGGACGTCTGGACCCGCTCGACGACACCGACCGCCGCATCGTGGAGGAGCTGCGCGCCGACGGCAGGCTGTCCATGCGCGGGCTGGCCGAACGCCTGCACATCTCCCGCGCGAGCGCGTACTCGCGCGTGGACCGCCTGCACCGCGACAAGGTGATCACCGGCTACAGCGCGGACGTGGACCCGGAGCGGTACGGGTTCGGCATCTCGGCGTACGTGTACCTGAAGATCAGCCAGCACTCGTGGAAGACGGTGCGGCGGCGGATCCGGGAGATCCCGGAGGTGTGGCACGGCGCGCTGGTGTCCGGCGACTACGACCTCGTGCTGCTGGTGCGCGCTCCGGACGCGCACAGCCTGCGCGACCTGGTCCTGAACCGGTTGCAGACCATGCCGGACGTGACGTCCAGCCACACCGTGCTCGTGCTCGACGAGCTGCACAGCCCTGGGGAGTGACGATGCGGATCACCTGGGACGACCTGCCCGCGCCCGTGCGCCGCGGCGTGGAGGAGATCATCGGCGGGACCGTGGTGGAGGCGGTGTCGCAGCCCGGTGGGTTCTCGCCGGGGACAGCGGACCGGGTGGTGACCGCGTCCGGGTCGCGGGCGTTCGTGAAGGCGGTGAGCCCGGCGCAGAACGAGCGGAGCTGCGAGTTGCACCGCCGGGAGGCCGTGGTGACCGCCGCGCTGCCTCCGCAGGCGCACGCGCCGAAGCTGCTGGGGACCTTCGACGACGGCGAGTGGATCGCGCTGGTGCTGTCGGACGTGGAGGGACGTCATCCGGTGACGCCGTGGACCGGACCCGAACTGGACCTGGTGCTCCGGGCGTTGGCAGACCTCGCGGAGTCGACGACGCCCTCGCCGGTGGCCGGGCTGCGCACGGCCGCCGAGGGATTGGCCCACGACTTCGCCGGGTGGCACCGGATCGCGGCCGACCCGCCGCCGGACCTCGACCCGTGGGTGGCGGAGCACCTGGACGCGTTGCGGGCCTCGGCCGACCGTGGGCTCGCGGCGCTGGCGGGCGAGACGCTGGCGCACCTGGACGTCCGCGCCGACAACTTCCTGCTGGGCGCGGACGGCGCGGTGACCGTCGTGGACTGGCCGTGGGCCTGCCGGGGACCGTGGTGGGTGGACACGGTGCTCCTGCTGCTCAACGTCCGGCTGCACGGCGGGCACGACACGTCGGCGCTGCTGGCCCGGCACGTCCCCGACGTGGACCTCGGTGACCTGGTCGGGGTGTTGGCCGGGATGGCCGGGTTCTTCGCCGACGGGGCCCGGTTGCCCGCGCCGGAGGGGTTGCCGACGTTGCGGGCGTTCCAGCGGGAGCAGGCCGAGTCCACCGTGGCGTGGGTGCGGGAGCTGCTGGGCTGAGAAGTGGTCAGGCACCCCGAGTGCAGGGCTCGGGGTGCCTGAGTTCTGGGGGAAGAGCTTCCGAACGACTCGGAGTGATCTACCAGCCGAAGTTCTGGGTCCAGTAGATGCCGAACGAGCCGCCCTTGGCGACGCCGACGCCGAGGAACTTGAGGCCGCAGTTGAGGATGTTGGCGCGGTGGCCGGGGGACTCCATCCAGCCCTTCATGACGGCTTCGGGGGTCGGCTGGCCCGCGGCGATGTTCTCCGCGCCGGGGTTCGGGAAGCCCGCGGCCTTGATGCGGTCGACGAACGTGCGGCCGTCCTTGGAGACGTGGTCGAAGTAGTTCTGGTTGGCCATGTCCTGGCTGTGGCCGCGGGCCGAGGCCGCGAGGCGGTCGTCGGCGGTCAACGGGGCGCAGCCGGCGGTGGCGCGTTCCTGGTTGGTGATCTCCAGGACCTTGGCCTCCTGGGCCTGCGCCTCGGTCGGGGCCGGGGTGTTCGCGGGCGGCGGGTCCGCGGGCTTCTCCGTCGTCTTGGGCGGCGGGGCGGCGGCCGTGGAGGTCTCGGTGGTGGTCGTCGTGGTCGGGGCGGCCGACTCGGAGCTGCTGGGAGCGGCGCTGCTGCTCGACGCCGAGGCCGAGGCCGAACTGGACGCCGGGCCGCGCAGGTCGTCGTTCGACGGCGACGTGGCCACCGCGCTCGGGGTCTCCGTCGCGGTCACGAAGCCGCCGCCACCTCCTCCGCCACCCGCGCCAACGGTGCCACCGGGTTCGCATCCGGCGATCAGCACGACGGTGCCGAAGGCGAGCAGGAGCGAGCGGAGGGGTGTTGTGGTGCGAGGCACGGCGGGGTTCCTCTTCTGCGGCATAGGCGGAAACAATGGCCTCGCAAAACCCTAGCCGCATTCAAAACAATGTCAAGGAACAATTATTTATGGTACATTTAAACCTCACGACAGGATAATTAAAGGAAGAGACCGATCAGTCCGGTAGCCTCGTGAGGCGCAGCTGGACCCTGGTGCCGCCCAGCGGTCCCCGGTCGATCCGCAGCGATCCGCCGGTCGCCTCGGCGGCCCGCCGGACGATGTCCATGCCCAGTCCGGTCGACCCCGCGCCGCTCACGCCGCGCTTCATCGCGGCGGCCGTGTCGGGGATGCCGGGGCCCGCGTCCTCGATGACGATGACGACTCGTTCTGCCTGGTGGAAGAGGGCGACGACGAAGTTCGTGCCTTCCGGGGTGTGCCGGAAGATGTTGCCGATCACGGCGTCCATCGCGGCCGCCAGGTCGGACCGGGCGAGGCCCACCATGGCCCGCTTCTCGGTGCCCCGGAGGTTCCACAGGCGCTGCTGGTCGTCGGCCAGCGCGGACCAGAACACCAGCCGGTCCTGCACCACGAGCGCCGCGTCGCACCGGTTGCTGTCCGGGTCGACCAGTTCCCGCCGGGCCGCGCGGATCAGTTCGTTGACCTCGCGCTCCAACGCGTGCACGGCCTGCCGGACGCGATTCGCGCTGCTGTCCGTGCCGAGCGTTTCGGAATCGAGCCGCAATGCCGTCAACGGTGTGCGCAGGCGGTGTGACAAATCCGCCAGCACTTCCCGTTCGGATGCGACCAGTTGGCCTATCCGTGCCGCCATCCGGTTGAACGCGCCGCCCGCCTCGACCAGTTCCGGCGGACCGGTGGGCTCCACGCGTGCGGTCAGGTCGCCCTGCTCCATCTTGCGCGCGCCGTCCGCCAGCGCCGACGCGGCGCTCACGACCCGCGCGCCGAGGCGGTCGGCGACGAGCACGGACCCGAGGACCAGCACGATGGCCACGCCGGACAGCGCCAGCCACGCCGACTCGACACCGCGCGACAGGTCCGCCTCGGGGATGAACGCCTCCACGACGGCCACCCGGCCGCGGTCGAGGACGACGGGCTGGAGGTAGACGCGGCCGTCGGACACCGACGCGGTGAACGACTTGCCCTCCTCCTTGGCGGTGGCGAGCTGCTCGGGCGTCGACTTCACGAACCCGAGCACCTGTCCGCTGGGCAGGTGCACCGCGATCCGGCCCGCCCCGCCGTACTGCGTGCTGGCGAGGGCCTGCTCGATCGCCTTGGGCTCGTTCGTGATGACGAGCACCGGCGTCAGTGCGACGGCTTGGCGCTCGGCTTCGGCGAGTGCGCGGTCCTCGGCCAGTTGTCCCACCACGAGCGCCAGTGGGATGAGGAACGCCAACGCGATCATGGAGGTGACCGCGAGGGCGACGAGCGCGAGCGAGCGTCTCACCCAGCCGCCGTCAGCTTGAACCCGACACCGCGGACGGTGTGCAGGTAACGGGGTGCGGCGGCGCGTTCACCGAGCTTGCGCCGCAGCCACGACAGGTGGACGTCGAGCGTCTGGTCGTCCTGGTTGCCCGGCATGTTCCACAGGTTCGACAGCAGCTCCCCCCGCGGCACGACCTTGCCCTCGCGGGCCGCCAGGTACGCCAGCAGGTCGAACTCCTTGCGCGTCAGCGCGAGGACCCGCCCGCTCAACGCGGCTTCCCGCCGTTCCAGGTCCACCACCAGCTCACCGACGCGCAGCGGCTCGTGCGCGTCGTCGCGTCTGGCACGGCGCAGGACGGCCGCCAACCGCGCGGCCAGGTGGTCGCTGGAGAACGGCTTCACGAGGTAGTCGTCCGCGCCCGCGTTGAGCAGGCGCACGATCTCCGTCTCGTCGTCCCGCGCGGTCGCCACGATCACGGGGACGTCGCACACGCCGCGCATCATGCGCAGCGCGTCGCCGCCGTCCATGTCCGGCAGACCCAGATCCAGCACGACCACGTCGAACGAACCCGACGTGATCTCCCGCAACGCGTCCAGCGCGGTCCCGACCGGGGTCACCGCGTTGCCGAGTGCGGTGAGGGCCCTGGTCACAGCGGAACGCACGACCGGATCGTCCTCGACGAGCAGCACCGAAGGCATGGGAGGAAGGTACTGGCAGGATGCCACCCGTGGCACATGGCATCCGGTACATCGCGGCTTGGCTGGCATCGACGGCGGTAGCCGTGGCGCTGTCCTGGCTCGGCGTCCGCTCCGTGCTCGAAGCGGGAGTCCAGCAACGCCCCCAGGTCGTCACCGGCCAAACCCTCGTGACCAGCAGCGTCACCACGACCACCACCACGACGTCGCTCTCGAAGTCCACCCCTCCCCCGGCGTCCTCGACACCGGGAAGCAGTTCCTCGGTCACCACCACGACGACCTCGTCGTCCACCTCGGCCTCCCCACCGGCGCGCCTGGCGTCGACCGAGGGCAGCTGGACGGAGGAGAACGGCAAGCAGGTCTACATCCGCAGCTTCCAGCTCGACGGCGGCGAGGTGGCGGTCCGCTTCGGCGCGGACGCCGTGCAGACCATCTCCGCCACACCACGGCAGGGATTCGCCGTCTCCGTCCAACAACCGACGGCCACGACCCTCGTCGTCGAGTTCCAGAGCCCCACGGAGAAGTCGAAGCTCGAGGCCAACTGGCAGGACGGCCCCCGCTGGAAGATCACCGAGTCCGGCTGAGCGGCTGTGCCAGGGTCGGTCGCATGAGCGCGAACGTCTACGACGGGATGGCCGAGGCGTACACGGCCGAGAACGAGAACAGCCTCATGAACGCCTACTACGAGCGCCCGGCGATGCTGGGGCTCGCCGGGGACGTGGCCGGGCGGCGGATCCTCGACGCGGGTTGTGGGGCAGGGCCGTTGGCCGCCGCGTTGCGTGAGCGGGGTGCTGTCGTGTCCGGGTTCGACAGCAGTGCGGGCATGGTGGAGCAGGCGCGGCGGCGGCTCGGGGACGGGGTCGACCTGCGGGTCGCCGACCTGGCCGAGCCGCTGCCCTACGCGGACGGGGCGTTCGACGACGTCGTCGCGTCGCTCGTGCTGCACTACCTGCGGGACTGGGGGCCGACGCTCGCCGAGGTGCGGCGCGTGCTGAAGCCCGGCGGGCGGCTCATCGCCTCGGTAGACCACCCGTTCGCGGTCACGCTCCTGCACCGCGCGACCGGGGCCGACTTCGACTACTTCTCGACGTACAACTGGACCGAGGAGTGGACGCTGGGCGGGCGGACCACCCGGATGAGCTTCTGGAACCGGCCGTTGCACGCGATGACCGACGCGTTCAGCGCGGCCGGGTTCCGGATCGGCGTCATCAGCGAGCCGCCGCCCGCGCTCGAGGCCCGCGAACTGTTCCCGGAGGAGTTCCACGGGAACACGAGCTTCCTCGGGTTCCTGTTCTTCGTGCTGGAGGCCTAGGCGTACCGGTCGCGCAGGCCCGCGAGGGTGGCGCTGATGCCCTTCGCGTTCAGGGCGGGCATCTTCAGCAGCTCCAGGACCTTCGGCGAGCGGGAGCCGTTGTAGTCGAACGTCTCCGTCACGGTCGTGCGCCCATCGGCCTCGTCGAACGTCCACCGCCAGTGGTGGCCCGCCGGGTGCCGCCACTCGATCAGCCTGCCGTCCTCGAACCGCGTGACGTGGCTCTTGATCCGGTACGGGAGGCCGTACATCTTCATGGCGACCGAGAACTCCGCGCCCTGGCTGAGCCGCTCCGGCCCGCGCACACCCCGTTGAACGGTGCCGGACCCGTCGACCTCGCTGTGCCGGTGCGGGTTCGCGAGCATCGCGAACAGCTCCGCCGCCGGGGCGTCGACCACGACCTGCCGGGTCACCGTGCGCGCACCCGTGTCGACCTTGCGAACCTCGTCCACGCCGCTCCTCCGCCTAACCGACCGTGACGCCGAACAGGACGCCCGTGTAGTAGGTGACCACCATCGTCAAGGCCCCCACCACGACGTTCCGCAGAACCGCCCGCCGCGGTTCACCTCCACCGAGCCGCGCGCTGACGAGCCCCGTCACCACCAGGCCGGTCAGCACCGCCACCACGCAGGTCCACACCCGCCACGCCGTCGGCGGAGCCGTGATCGCGACGACCGGCACCAGCGCCCCCAGGGCGAACGACACCAGCGACGCCCACGCCGCCTGCCACGGGCTCGTCAGGTTGTCCGGGTCGATCTGGAGCTCGGCCTCGGCGTGCGCGCGGAACGCGTCCTTGCTCGTCAACTCCCGCGCGACCCGCGCGGCCAACTCCGCCGACAGGCCCTTGTCCTGGTAGATCTCGGCGAGCTCCCGCTCCTCCTCGACCGGCATCTCCCGCAGCTCGCGCCGCTCCAACGCCAGGGCCGCGCGCTCGGTGTCCCGCTGCGTGCTGACCGACACGTACTCCCCACCGGCCATCGACAACGCGCCCGCCACCAGCCCGGCGACACCGGCGGCGAGGATCGTCGTCCGGTCCGTCGTCGCGCCCGCCACGCCGACGACCAGACCGGCCGTCGACACGATGCCGTCGTTCGCCCCCAGCACCCCGGCCCGCAACCAGTTCAACCGGCCCGCGAGGTCGTCGTGATGGGGTTCGCCAGGATGCGCCACGCGGTGATCAAAGCACGCGACCGATCGGTCCGCCGAGCTACAGCCCCACCACGAGCGACGCGGTGTAGCCGGAGACGTCGCCGGTCACGGTGGCGAGCTGGGTGTCGTGGCCGTCGCGGAAGACCATGTCCGTGTCGAGGGAGGTCTTGGCGAGGTTGCCGACGCTCGCGCTGTAGCCGTCGGTGGCGTAGACCTCCTCGCACACGTCCTTCGGGAACGCGAGCTGGGTGGTCTTCACCGGGTCGCCCGCCTTGGTCGCCTCGGCGACGTCCGGGTAGACCTCGAAGTGGATGTGGGGCCACCTGCCGTCGTAGGCGGCCGGGAAGACGCTGGTGAAGGTGACCTTGCCCGCCGAGTCGGTCTCCTGGACGCCGCGCAGGTAGTTCTGGTCGGTGACGCCCCTGGAGTACATCGAGTAGTTGCCGTCGCGGTCGCAGTGCCACAGGTAGACCGCCGCGCCCGCCAACGCCTTCCCGCCGTCCTGGACGGACAGGCTTACGGTCAGCGGCACGCCCTGGGCGGTGCCGGAGGCGCTGCCGAAGC
The DNA here is from genome assembly GCF_042738955.1 of Umezawaea sp. NPDC059074. Taxonomy (NCBI): domain Bacteria; kingdom Bacillati; phylum Actinomycetota; class Actinomycetes; order Pseudonocardiales; family Pseudonocardiaceae; genus Umezawaea; species Umezawaea sp. NPDC059074. The sequence goes on along the minus strand of NZ_JBHYHC010000018.1, from coordinate 54,299 downwards.
TGGAGCGGATGTCGCTCCGCACGATGCCGCTCTCGGTCAGGATGTTCGGCCCGTTCGAGCCGTCGCCGGGGAACGGCCCCGCGGTCTCGTCCGGGATCTCGGCGACAGCGCCAGCGGCAGCCGTGGCGGAAGCAGAGGAAGGGGAAGAAGTCGAGGGGGCCGCGCAGCCGACGAGGGTGGCGAGGCCCGCGCCGCCGAACAGCGCCAGGACGCGGCGGCGGTTCAGGGTCGCCAGGTCGAACGCGAGGCCTCGGTCGTGGTCCGGTGTGTGTCCGCTCATGGCACTCAGCCTCGCCGACGAAACCCGCTCGTTCCTGTGAGGTCGCTGTAGGTTTTCTGTGCACGTCGCCGGGGCATCCGGGCGACATGCCCGATTCTGCCGCCGACGCGGCGAAAGCCCACCACGACCTGGTGGCGCAGCCCCACGATCAAGAGGACGAGGGGCCCATCGCCGACGCGGAGGCGAAGGCCGAGGCGATGCGCAGCGAGGAGCGCCCGCTGGGCCGTCCCGGCCGCCCCCTCAACCTCCGTTCCCCCTTCTTCGTCGGCATGGTCGGCGCGGCGGGGGTGGCGGTCACCTACGCGCTCACCCAGCTCGTCCTCGGCACGCGGGACGTGCTGGTGCTGATCGGGTTGGCGTTCTTCCTCGCGGTCGGACTCGAGCCGGCGGTGTCGTGGCTGGCGCAGCGCCGCTTCCCCCGTGCCGCCGCCGTGTCGACGGTGCTGCTCACGCTGGTCGCGGTGTTCGTCGGCTTCCTGGTCATGGCGATCACCCCGCTGGTCGACCAGGCCACGCAGTTCGCCGACCGCGCGCCGGACTACCTGCGCGACCTCACGTCCAAGGGCTCGTGGACCGCCGAGCTGAACACCCGCTTCGGCATCCAGGACCGGGTGCAGAAGCTGCTCAGCACCAACCAGGAGACGCTGGTCAACGGGGTGCTGGGCGCGGGCAAGATGGTGTTCGGGGTGCTGACCAACACGATCATCGTGCTGATCCTGACCGCGTACTTCCTGGGCTACCTGCCCGCGATCCGCCGCACGATGTACCGGTTCGTCCCGAGTTCGCGCCGCCCGCGCGCGATCCTGATCGGCGACCAGATGTTCGCCCGGATCGGCGGCTACGTCCTCGGCAACGTGCTGATCTCGCTCGTCGCGGGCGCGGTCACGTTCGTCTGGCTGCTCGTGTTCGGCGTCCCCTACGCCCTGCTGCTCGCCCTCGCGGTGATGATCCTGGACCTCATCCCGGCCGTCGGGGCGACGATCGCGGCGGTCGTCGTCAGCCTGATCGCACTCACGGTGTCACTCCCCGTAGGCATCGCGACCGCCGTGTTCTTCATCGTTTACCAGGCGTTCGAGAACTACCTCCTCGCACCGAAGGTCATGGGACGGGTGGTCCAGGTTCCCGACGTCGTCACCGTCGCGGCCGTCCTCATTGGAGGAACGCTCCTCGGGGTAATTGGAGCCATTGTTGCGATTCCCCTGGCAGCGGCCGTGCTGCTGCTACTCAGAGAGGTTTTGTTCCCCAGATTGGACCGCGCATGACCGCCCGTCTCACCAAACCAACCGTTCGTCGGACGGAGGAGTGAATCGGCGCGGAAGTGGGTAACCCGCCTCGGCGTGCCGCCGATATGGGCGTCACAAGGGCTTGGAGGTGCACCGTGATCGACCATTCCGCGAGATACCAGGTTACCCAGGGTTACCACCGCGCGTGGTTGGTGCCCGCTGTGCTGTTCGCCCTGACGGGCGTGACGAACATCGGCATCGCGATCGCGTCGGCGACCGTGTGGCCCGCCGTGCTCGCCGCCACGCTGCTGATCGCCGCCGCCGGGTGTGTGCGCGGCGCCATCGGCGACCAGGGGTAGCCGAGGGGTCCGGAGCCGGCAGACTCCGGGCCGTGAAGCAGATCCTCCTCATCGGCATCGGCGCGGGCGACCCGGACTACGTCACGATCCAGGCGGTCAAGGCGCTCAACCGGGTCGACGTGTTCTTCGTCCTCGACAAGGGCGAGGTCAAGCAGGACCTGGTGGACGTGCGACAGGAGATCCTGGACCGGCACGTCGAGAGGTCCTACCGGGTCGTCGAGGCGCGCGACCCGGAGCGCGACCGGAGCACGCCCGCGTACGCCGAGGCCGTGCACGACTGGCGCCGCCGCCGCGCGGACGTGTGCGAGGAGCTGATCCGCACCGAGCTGGCCGACGGCGAGACCGGCGCGTTCCTGGTGTGGGGCGACCCGTCCCTCTACGACAGCACGCTCGCCATCGTCGAGGACATCCTCGCGCGCGGCGACGTGGAGTTCGACTACGAGGTCGTCCCCGGCATCACCAGTGTCCAAGCCCTGGTCGCCAAGCACCGCACCAGCCTGAACCGGGTCGGGCGGCCCGTGCAGATCACCACCGGTCGACGGCTCGCCGAGGGCTTCCCGGACGACGTGGACGACGTCGTGGTGATGCTGGACGCGCACAACTCCTTCACCGGTGTCGAGGACGACGTGGACATCTACTGGGGCGCGTACGTCGGGACCCCGGACGAGCTGCTCGTCTCGGGCCCGGTCCACGAGGTGGGCGAGCGGATCGTCGCGACCCGCGCCGAGGCGCGCGAGCGCAAGGGCTGGATCATGGACACCTACCTGCTGCGCCGCCGGACCTGACCCCTGTTTTCGGCGGTTCACCTGCTCGAACCCGCCGACGTGAGCCGTTCGGCGTACCGTGGGCGTCGTTCCATACACCGGGAGAATGTCAACAGGGGGTGGGATTTCCCACGAGCCCTGGACGGACTAGAGCCATAACGACGAATTCACACTATCGTCACAAGACCGGGTCACCCCCGGCGCAGCACCAGGGCGCACCACGATCCGCCATCCGGCCGCGTGCGCAAGCACCACGCAGTGCCTCCCGCACAACGGCGTGCGGTCACCACCTGTAGTTAGCCGACGTTTCGCTGTACCCGCACAGGCCGTGCCCACGACACCTCGTCGTGCTGGGCTCCGGCCACCTCAGTGTGCCCGAACGACGTGTGCCCCTATCAGCGACTAGCCATGGGAGGGCCGCAGGCTGTGACCCACCACAAGCAGCAACCGAGCTCGACACCCGGTCTGTACGACCCGCAGTTCGAGCACGACGCGTGCGGTGTCGCGTTCGTCGCCGATCTGGCCGGACGCCGCAACCACGACATCGTGTCCAAGGCGCTCGTCGCGCTGCGGAACCTCGAGCACCGGGGTGCTCGGGGCGCGGAGCCGGAGACCGGTGACGGCGCGGGGATCCTGATCCAGGTCCCGCACGACTTCTACCGCGAGGTCGTCGACTTCGCGCTGCCGGAGGCGGGTGGATACGCCGTGGGGACGGCGTTCCTGCCCGTGGACCCCGGTGAGCGCGCCGAGGTCGTCGCCGCGATCGGCCGGATCGCCGCCGAGGAGGACGCGGACGTCCTCGGGTGGCGCGACCTCCCGGTCGACACCGAGCACGTCGGGCCCACCGCGGCCACGACGATGCCGCACTTCTCCCAGGTGTTCGTCGCACCGCGCAACCCGGCCGTCGAGGGGCTGGCGTTGGAGCGGTTGGCGTTCGTCGTGCGCAAGCGCGCCGAGCACGCGGCGGACGTGTACTTCCCTTCCCTGTCCTCGCGGACGATCGTCTACAAGGGCATGTTGACCGAGCCGCAGGTCGAGAGGTTCTTCCCGGACCTCGTCGACGAGAGGGTCACCAGCTCCATCGGCCTGGTGCACTCCCGGTTCTCCACCAACACGTTCCCGTCGTGGCCGCTCGCGCACCCGTACCGGTACGTGGCGCACAACGGCGAGATCAACACCCTGCGCGGCAACCGGAACTGGATGGACGCCCGCGAGTCGACGCTCGCCTCGGACGTCATCGACGGCGACCTGTCCCGGATCTTCCCGGTGATCACCCGCGGCGCCAGCGACTCCGCCTCGTTCGACGAGGTGCTGGAGATGCTGCACCTCGGCGGCCGGTCGCTGCCGCACGCCGTGCTGATGATGATCCCGGAGGCGTGGGAGAACCACACCGAGATGGACGCCGCGCGGCGCGCGTTCTACGAGTTCCACGCGACCCTCATGGAGCCGTGGGACGGGCCCGCGCTGGTGTCGTTCACCGACGGCACGGTCATCGGCGCGGTGCTGGACCGCAACGGCCTGCGCCCGGCCCGCTACTGGGTCACCGAGGACGGGCTCGTGGTGCTCGGCAGCGAGGCCGGTGTGCTGGAGTTCGACCCGGCGACCATCGTCCGCAAGGGACGGTTGGAACCGGGCCGCATGTTCCTCGTGGACACCGCGGCCGGTCGGATCATCGACGACGACGAGATCAAGGGCGAGCTGGCCGCCGCGCACCCGTACGCCGACTGGATCGCCGAGGGCCTCGTGGCGCTCGACGACCTGCCGGTGCGGGAGCGCGAGGTGCCGTCGCACGCGTCGCTCGTGGTGCGGCAGCAGGCCTTCGGGTACACCGAGGAGGAGCTGAACGTCCTGCTGCGGCCGATGGCGGCCTCCGGCGCGGAGCCGATCGGCTCGATGGGCAACGACGCCCCGTTCGCGCCGCTGTCGAACAAGCCGCGGCAGCTGTTCGACTACTTCACCCAGCTGTTCGCCCAGGTGACGAACCCGCCCCTGGACTCGATCCGCGAAGAGCTGATCACGTCGTTGCAGACCACGGTTGGCTCCGAGCCGAACCTGCTGCACTCCGACGCGGACTCGTGCAGGCGCATCACGCTGCCGTTCCCGGTGCTGGACAACGACGAGCTGGCGAAGATCACGCACGTCAACGACGACGGCGAGTTCCCGGAGTTCCAGGCCGTCACGGTCCGCGGCACGTACGACGTGCGCGGCGGCGGCGCGGCGCTGGTGGCCCGGCTGGACCAGATCCGCTCCGAGGTGTCCGAGGCCATCGAGGACGGCGCGCGCGTGATCGTGCTGTCCGACCGCGGCGTGACCGCGACGAAGGCCCCGATCCCGTCGCTGCTGCTGACCGGCGCGGTGCACCACCACCTGGTGCGCGAGAAGACCCGGACGCAGGTGGGGCTGATCGTCGAGTCCGGCGACGCCCGCGAGGTGCACCACGTGGCCCTGCTGGTCGGGTACGGCGCGAAGGCCGTGAACCCGTACCTGGCGATGAGCACCGTGGAGGACCTGGCCCGGCGCGGCCTGCTCGGCGACACCGACCCGCACCACGCCGCCCGCAACCTGATCAAGGCGCTCGGCAAGGGCGTCCGCAAGACCATGTCCAAGATGGGCGTCTCGACGGTCGCGTCCTACACCGGCGCGCAGATCTTCGAGGCGATCGGCATCGGCTCGGCGGTCGTCGACGACTGCTTCACCGGCACCACGTCCCGGCTCGGCGGCGTCGACTTCGACGTGCTCGCCGAGGAGGTGGCGAAGCGGCACCGCAAGGCGTTCCCGGCCGACGGGATGCACGCGAGCCACCGCGAGCTGGAGGTCGGCGGGGAGTACCAGTGGCGGCGCGAGGGCGAGGCGCACCTGTTCAACCCCACCACCATCTTCAAGCTCCAGCACTCCACCCGCTCCGGGCGCTACGACGTCTTCAAGGAGTACACGCGGGCGGTCGACGAGCAGTCCGAGCGGCTGCTGACCCTGCGCGGGCTGTTCGCGTTCAAGGAGGGCCTGCGGCCCGCCGTGCCGATCGAGGAGGTCGAACCGGTCTCCGAGATCGTCAAGCGGTTCGCCACCGGCGCCATCTCCTACGGCTCGATCTCCAAGGAGATGCACGAGGTCCTCGCGATCGCGATGAACCGGCTGGGCGCGAAGTCCAACACCGGCGAGGGCGGCGAGGACAACGACCGCTACACCCGTGACGCCAACGGCGACCTGCGCCGGTCGGCCATCAAGCAGGTCGCGTCGGGCAGGTTCGGCGTCACCAGCGAGTACCTGGTGAACGCGGACGACATCCAGATCAAGATGGCGCAGGGCGCGAAGCCCGGCGAGGGCGGGCAGCTGCCCGGCACCAAGGTGTACCCGTGGATCGCGAAGACCCGGCACTCCACGCCGGGCGTCGGGCTCATCTCCCCGCCGCCGCACCACGACATCTACTCCATCGAGGACCTCGCCCAGCTCATCCACGACCTGAAGAACGCCAACCCGGCCGCGCGGATCCACGTGAAGCTGGTGTCCGAGGTCGGCGTCGGCACGGTCGCGGCGGGCGTGTCCAAGGCGCACGCCGACGTGGTGCTCATCTCCGGGCACGACGGCGGCACCGGCGCCTCTCCCCTGTCCTCCCTCAAGCACGCGGGCGGACCGTGGGAGCTGGGGCTGGCCGAGACGCAGCAGACGTTGCTGGCCAACAGGTTGCGCGACCGGATCGTGGTGCAGACCGACGGCCAGCTCAAGACCGGCCGCGACGTCGTCATCGCCGCGCTGCTCGGCGCGGAGGAGTTCGGCTTCGCGACCGCGCCGCTCGTGGTGTCGGGCTGCGTCATGATGCGCGTGTGCCACCTGGACACCTGCCCGGTCGGCGTCGCGACGCAGAACCCGGTGCTGCGCGCCAAGTTCACCGGCCAGGCCGAGCACGTGGTGAACTTCTTCGAGTTCATCGCGCAGGAGGTCCGGGAACTGCTGGCGCAGCTCGGTTTCCGCTCGCTCGTGGAGGCCGTCGGGCACGCCGAGGTGCTGGACAAGCGCAAGGCGATCGACCACTGGAAGGCCGCCGGGCTCGACCTGTCGCCGATCTTCCACGTGCCGGAGCTGCCGCCGCGCGCGTCGCGCAGCCACACCACCAAGCAGGAGCACGGCCTGGAGAAGGCGTTGGACAACACGCTGATCCAGCTCGCCGAGGGCGCGCTGTCCTCCGGCGACCGCGTCCGGCTGGAACTGCCCGTGCGCAACGTGAACCGCACGGTCGGCACCATGCTGGGCTCGGAGCTGACCAAGCGCTGGGGCGGTGAGGGGCTGCCGGACGACACGATCGACATCACCTTCACCGGCACGGCGGGCCAGTCGTTCGGCGCGTTCCTGCCCAAGGGCATCACGCTCCGGCTGGTCGGCGACGCCAACGACTACGTCGCCAAGGGCCTGTCCGGCGGGCGGGTCGTGGTCCGGCCGGTGGCCGACGCGCAGTTCGCGGCGGAGCAGAACATCATCGCGGGCAACGTGATCGGCTACGGCGCGACCAGCGGCGAGGTATTCCTCCGCGGCCGGGTCGGCGAGCGCTTCTGCGTCCGCAACTCCGGCGCGCTGGCCGTCGTCGAGGGCGTCGGCGACCACGGCTGCGAGTACATGACCGGCGGCCGGGTCGTGGTGCTCGGGCAGACCGGCCGCAACTTCGCGGCGGGCATGTCCGGCGGCATCGCCTACGTGCTGGACCTGCTGCCGCAGCGGGTCAATCGTGAGATGGTCGACCTCGACCGGCTCACCGACGACGAGCGCGAGTTCCTGCGCGAGGTCGTGGCGCGCCACCACGCGGAGACGGATTCCGCCGTGGCGCGGGGATTGCTGGCGGACTGGGACGTGGCCGCGGCGCGGTTCACGAAGGTCATGCCGAAGGACTTCAAGCGGGTGCTGGCGGCGCGGGAGCAGGCCGAGCGCGAGGGCCGCGACGTCAACGAGGCGATCATGGAGGCCGCTCATGGCTGACCCGAGGGGTTTTCTCACCACCGAGCGCGAGGTGCCGACCACCCGGCCGGTGTTCCTGCGCCTCAAGGACTGGCGCGAGGTCTACGACGAGTTCGAGGGCGGTCGGCTGGAGAAGCAGGCCGGGCGCTGCATGGACTGCGGCATCCCGTTCTGCCACCAGGGTTGCCCGCTGGGCAACCTCATCCCGGAGTGGAACACGCTGGTGTGGCGGCAGGACTGGCAGAACGCCAGCGAGCGCCTGCACGCCACGAACAACTTCCCGGAGTTCACCGGGACGCTCTGCCCCGCTCCCTGCGAGACCGCGTGCGTCCTCGGCATCAACGACGACCCGGTGACCATCAAGCGCGTCGAGATCTCGATCGTCGACCGGGCGTGGGACGAGGGCTGGGTGACCCCGCAGGTGCCGGAGGTCCGCACCGGCAAGAAGGTCGCCGTCGTGGGCTCCGGACCGGCTGGGCTGGCCGCGGCGCAGCAGCTGACCCGCGCGGGCCACGACGTCGTGGTGCTGGAGCGGGCCGACGCCATCGGCGGGCTGCTGCGGTACGGCATCCCCGAGTTCAAGATGGAGAAGTGGCGGCTGGACCGGCGGCTCGACCAGATGCGGGCCGAGGGCACCGAGTTCCGAGTGTCGGTCAACGTCGGGGTGGACGTCACCGTCGAGGAGCTGCGCTCCGAGTACGACGCCGTCGTGCTGGCGGGCGGGGCCACGGCGTGGCGCGACCTGCCGATCCCCGGCCGCGAGCTGTCCGGCGTGCACCAGGCGATGGAGTACCTGCCGCCCGCGAACAAGGTGGCGCGCGGCGACCTGGAGCGGTCGCCGATCCACGCGGAGGGCAAGCACGTCGTCGTCATCGGCGGCGGCGACACCGGCGCGGACTGCGTCGGCACGGCCCACCGGCAGGGCGCGGCGTCCGTGACCCAGCTGGAGATCATGCCGAAGCCGCCGGAGACGCGGGCCGCGACCAACCCGTGGCCGACGTACTCGATGATCTACCGGGTCTCCTCCGCGCACCAGGAGGGCGGCGAGCGCGTCTACGCCGTGTCCACGGTGGAGTTCCAGGGCGACGAGGACGGGGCCGTCCAGTCGCTCAAGCTCGTCGAGGTCGCCTTCGAGGCCGGGAGGTTCGCGCCCGTCGAGGGCACCGAACGGGTCATCCCGGCCCAGCTGGTGACCCTGGCCATGGGCTTCCTCGGACCGGAGAAGTCCGGGCTGGTCGAGGAGCTGGGCGTCGAGCTGGACGCGCGCGGCAACGTCGTGCGCGACCGCTCGTTCGCCACGACCGTCGACGGCGTGTTCGTCGCGGGCGACATGGGCCGCGGCCAGTCGCTGATCGTGTGGGCCATCGCGGAGGGCCGCTCGGCCGCCGCGGGCGTCGACGCGTACCTCACCGGCCGCGACCTGCTCCCCCGCCCCATCGAGCCGACCGACCGCCCGATCGCCTGATCAGGCGAAGAGCCCTCGAAGCCAATGTCGTCTTCGGGGGCTCTTCGGTTTTCGGGAAGGACCAGTCGCCTTCGGCGGCTTTCCGAAGGCTTCGCCTTCGGGAGCCAACGTCGTCTCCGAGGGTTTTCCTATGCCAGCTTCAGCAGCAGGTCGGTCAGCTCACGCGGCATGGTGATCATGCAGTCGTGGCCGGTGGCCAGCTCGAACACCTCGTCCGACGCGGGCACGGCGCGGCGCTCGATCCCCTCGGGTTTGCCGACGGTGCAGTGGACGTGCGTCCGCGGGATCGTCCTCACGGCCGGGTTGTCCAGGTGGGCGGGCTGCTGGAGGCAGAGGACCGGCTGGTCCGACAGCATCCCGCGCAACCAGGCCACGTCGTCCGGGTCGGTCACCCCGAACAGGCCCGCGGGCGTCTCGGGCAGCGGCGGGACCCGCCACCCGCTCTCCGACGCCAAGGCCTGGTCGATCAGCGCCTGGCTGAACGGGATCACGTCGGCCGCGGTCTCGCCGTCCTCCGGGACCATCGCGTCGAGGAAGACCAGCCGCCCGATCCGCTCCGGCACCCGGTTGGCGACCGACGAGATCACCAGCCCGGCGTAGCTGTGGCCCACGAGCACCACGTCGGTCAGGTCCTCGTCCTCGACCAGCCGCACGACGTCGTCGACGTGGGTGTCCAGGCCCACGTCCGGGCCGAGCAGGTGCGCTTGGTCGCCGTAGCCGGTCAACGTGGGCGCGTGCACGCTGTGGCCCGCCGATTCCAGCAGCGGAACCACCCGGTCCCACGCCCGTCCGCTGTGCCAAGCGCCGTGTACCAGCACGAATGTCGTCAAGGTGCTCACTCCCCATAAACGGGACACTGTCCCGTTTGACGATATGGGACACTGTCCCGGTTGGCAAGGAGGACGGTGTGACGAGCAAGCGGGCGGACGCGCGGCGCAACGAGGAGACCCTGCTCGCGGCGGCCGCGGCGGTCTTCGTGCAGGCGGGCGTGGAGGCGCCGATCCGGGCCATCGCGGCGGAGGCGGGCGTGGGCACGGCGACGATCTACCGCCACTTCCCCACGCGGGCGGACCTGATCGTGGCGGTCTACCGGCACCAGGTGGAGTCACTGGCCGACGCGGAGTCCGCGCTGCTGGCCGCCGGTCCGAGCCCGTACGCCGCGCTGGAGCGGTGGGTGGACCTGTTCGTCGACTTCGTGGTGACCAAGCAGGGGCTCGCCGTCGTGCTCCAGTCCGACGACCCCTGCTTCGACCCGCTCCACTCGTACTTCCTGGACCGGCTCGTGCCGGTGTGCGGTCGGCTGCTGGAGGCGGCGGCCGGGTCGGGCGAGATCCGGGCCGGGCAGGACGCTCACGAGCTGATGCTCGGGATCGGCGGGCTGTGCGCGGGGTCGGGCAAGAGCTCCCGCTACGACGCCCGGCGGATGGTCGCGACCCTCGTGGCGGGGCTCAGGCCGTCCAGACCCAGTTGACCCGCTCGTACAGGACCTCGAAACCGACCCTGGTCATGTTCTCCAGTGACGGGTTGCGCGTGCCCTCGGCGGGCTTGCCGGTCTCCGCGCTGAGCGCGGTGCGGCCCGCGGCGGTGGCGTCGGCGATCCGCCGGGCCAGGAACGCCGACTGCGCGCCCCGGCCTCGGTGGCTGGGCAGGGTCGCCGCGCCGGCGAACTCGGCGGCGTCGCCGTCGACGAACAGCGTCGCGCCCGCCACCAGCCGGTCGCCGTCCCACGCGCCGTAGGCGGTGATGCCGGGGTGGCCGAGGGACGCGGCGAACATCGCCTGGTAGCCGTCCAGGGGCATCCCGAACCCGGCGAGCAGCACCGCGGCCCACTCGTCGGCGTGCTCGGGGCCGACGACGTCGATCCGCAGCGAGGTCTCCACCGGGGGCACCGCGGAGCCGTTGTGCGCGAGCTTGACCCACGTCGACCCAGCGGTGATGCCCTGCTTCGCGCGGATCTCGTCCCAGTCGGCGGGCAGCACGGACGGGGCGAGCTGGAGCACCGCGCGCTGGTTGCCCTGCTCGCGGTAGAAGTCGCAGACCTCGGCGACCACGTCGGCGGTCAGCGGCTCGGTGAACCCGAGCGCCTTGCTCCAGTACCGGGTCGGGTCGTTGCGCATCGACAGGGCCACGCCGCCGCCGATCCGCAGGGTGGCGATGCCGAGCGACTCCACGACTTCGGCGGGCGCACCCGACTCCAGCGCGAAGTTCGACTCGGCCTCGACACGTTCGACAGCGGCACCCACGGAGATCGACACCCCACCGATACTAGGCCGTTCGAGTGACGGTGGGGTGGCGCGTTGTCGCCATCAGCACCCGATCGCGGAGCCGCTGATCACCACGTCGTCGTACCAGAGCGTGTCGGAACCCTCGCCGTAGCTCTCCCAGCCCAGGCGCAGGTCGACCGGTGCGGGCCGCCACCCGGACCGGGCGAGCCACTGCTGGTCGACGTCGGGCGTCGCCACACCGTCCACCTTCAGGCCGGTGATCTCGCGGGAGTCGAGCCACGTCCGCAGCCCTCCCGCGCGGTCGACCTCGAACTCCACGCAGTTCCACTGGTTGACCGGCAGCGGCACGCTCAGCGCCACGCCAGCCGGGCTCTGCGCGGGCAGCGTGGCGTCGTCGGACTCGCGGTTCCACTGCAACGCCTGGTTCTGGCCGCCGAACCGCAGGTCGCGGCCGTTGTCGGCGGAGTCCTTCAGCGCGGCCGTGGTCACGTGGCTCGCGGGGAGGAGCGTGGTGTGCCGCAGGTAGTACCGGACCCGCAGGACGCCGGTCGACGTGACCGCGGTGCCGAAGAAGACGTGGTTGCAGTAGCCCGCCTTGCCGTCCACGCGGACCGAGCGCGAGCCGCCGTGCGCGACGGCGGTGTCCACCGAGACCGTGCCCGCGCCGGTGCAGTTGGCCGCGCCCACGGTCCAGCGGCCGCCGGGCGTCGACCCGGTCTGCTGCTCGAAGTCGTCGCAGACCGCGCCGGACGGGCAGGTGCCGGGCTGGGGCGGGGTGGTGGTTGTCGTGGTCGTGGTGGTGGTCGTCGTGGTCGTCGTCGACTGGCCGTTGCAGGCGACGCCGTTGAGCGCGAAGTCGACCGGGGTGTCGTTGGTGCCGGAGAACGTGGCCTGGAACCCGAACTGCGTGCTGCCGCCCGTGGCGAGGGCGCCGTTGTGGGCGGCGTTCTTCGCGGTGACCTGCTTCCCGGACTGGCGCACGTCCGCGTTCCACCCCGAGGTGATCTGCTGGCTGCCGGTGTAGGTCCAGGTCACCGTCCACGCGGTGACCGGCGCGCCGTTGTTGGTGACGCCGACGTTGGCGGTGAACCCGCCCGACCACTGGTTCGGCTGGTACGTGACGACGCACGCGGGCGCCGCGGAGGCGGCTTGGCCGCCCACCAGCACCAGCGCACCGACGGACACCCCGGCGAGCAGGGCTGCGAGCACTCGCGACAACCTTGGCACGGTGACTCCTCAGAGTTCTGGGAACGCTCCCAGACACAGACCGTAACGGAGTCCGCGCGAGAAGGGAATCGACCGAGCGGCCCTAGGCGGAGACGACCGACAGGACGCCGGGGTGGCACTCGACGGACAGCGGGAGCTCCTCGATCCGCTCGCCGTCGGCGTAGCCGACCCAGCCGTTGTCGCCCGCGAGGCGCACGGACTTGGCGCGCAGCGTCCGCACGGCCAGGTGCTCGACGTGACCACCGGTCCGCAGGGTGGGCAGCATCCGCACGAGCGCCGTGCGGCTCACGGCCGTGACCACGGTGACGTCGAACAGGCCGTCCGCCGGGTCGGCGTCGGGGCAGATCGGGATGCCGCCGCCGTAGCAGCGGGTGTTGCCGACCGCGACGAGCGTGGCGTCCAGTTCCTCCACGCCGTGCTCGGTCTCCACGACCAGCGGCAACGCCCGCAGCGCCGCCAGTTCGGCCAGGATCGCCAGGTCGTAGCGGCGGGGACCGGCGGGCCAGCGCATGGCGTTCGCGCGCTCGTTGACGGCGGAGTCGAACCCGGCGCACAGCACGGTCGCGAACCACGTGCCGGTGGAGACCCGTCCGAGGTCGAGCCGCTTGCGCGCGCCGGACCCCAACGCCGACACCACGTCGTCGACCGTGGCCGTGCCGAGGACCGCCGCGAGGTCGTTGCCGGTGCCCGCGGGGACGACGGCCAGCGCCGTGGAACTCCCGGCGCACGCCTGGACGCCGAGGTGGGCGCCACCGTCACCGCCGAGGACCACCAGGACGTCCACGCCGTCCGCCACGGACTTGCGGGCCAACCGGGCGGTGTCCGCGGCGCTGTAGCCGACGTGCAGGTCGAGCCGGTCGACGGCGGCGCGCAGGCTCGCGGCCACCGTGCCCGCCATCCGCGCGGCCCTGCCCTTGCCGGAGGTCGGGCACACCAGGAGGGCCGCGTGCGTCATGTGGCGTGATCCCCATCAGGTCGGCCGGGACGATCGACGGAGCATACCGTCACGGACGTCCACACCAAGGAATTCGGCTGTATATCCCGGAAAAGGAGAGGGCCCCGCCACCGGTGGCAGGGCCCGTCCTCAGGTCGCGTCGTCGTAGTCGACGCGCTTCGCCTCCACCTTGGGAGGGGGGACCGGGTCGTCCTCGACCGACGAGGGCGTGTAGTCGAACGGCGCGGCCTCGTTGTCGTCGAGTTCCGCGAGGCCCTCGGCGGCGAGCCTCTTGGCCTTGCGCCGGTCGTGCACGCGGGCTATCTGGATCGCCACCTCGAACAGCAGCGTCAACGCGACCGCCAGGAACACCATCGAGATCGGGTCGGTGCCCGGAGTCGCGAACGCCGCGAACACGAACAGGGCGAAGATGATGCCGCGACGCCACTTGTGCAGCTTCTCGTAGCTCACGATGCCGACCTGGTTGAGCATCACCACGATCAGCGGCAGCTCGAAGCTGACGCCGAAGATGAGCAGCAGGGCCAGCACGAAGTTGATGTACGCGCCACCGGACAGCGCGGTCAGGAACTTCTCGTCGCCGAACCCGATCAGGACGTTCAAGCCCTGCGGGACGACGTAGAACGCGAGCACCGCGCCGCACACGAACAGCACGGACGCGGCGAACACGAAGACGAGCGCGAACTTGCGCTCCTTCGAGTACAGGCCGGGAGCGATGAACCGCCACACCTGGTTCAGCCACAGCGGAGCGGTCAGGGCCATGCCCGCCGCCGCGCCGACCTTCAGCCGGATCATGAAGGCCTCGAACGGCTCGGTCTGGAGCAGCTGGCAGTCGACGTTGCCCTGGTGCAGCCGGTAGTCGACCGGGATGCCGCAGTACGGGGCGATGACGACGTCGCCGAGGCTCGGCAGGTTGAACAGGTGCCAGCTCCACCAGAAGTAGCCGAAGACGGCGCCTACCGCGATGAAGAGCAGACCCCAGGCCAATCTGCTGCGCAGGTCGTACAGGTGGTCCTTGAGGGACATGGTGCCGTCGGGATTACCCCGACGGCCGGAATTCTTCCTGCGGTCCCGGAGCTGCGCGAGCCACCGGACGGGACTTGCGCCCACCGTCTGGACCGTCCTTCAGCTCAGTTGTTGGTGTTCTTCTGGTCAACGGGCTGCTGTTGCACGACCGGCTGCGGCTGGGGCGCGACCTGGGGCGCGGCGGGCGGCAGCTGCTGCGGCGCCTGCTGGACCGGGTACTGCTGCGGCTGCTGGGCGTACTGCTGCGGGGGCGCCTGCTGCTGCGTCTGGTCGTCGTCCTCGCGCAGACCCTTGGTCTCCGCCTTGAGGATCTTCGCCGACTTGCCGAGCGAGCGCGCCATGTCGGGCAGCTTCTTCGCGCCGAACAGCAGGATGATCACCACAGCGATGATGATCAGCTCTGTAGCTCCGAGGTTACCCACGGTGGTCCTCCTGTCTCCCCCGGTCCGTCGATCGTACGCGGGGCTGTTCCTTGCGCCGTTCGGCGAAGGCCACTCCCAGCGCGGCCGACCGCGCCTTCAGCAACCCCACACCGTTGCCCACATTGTCACCCACTCGGGAGCTGACCTTCGTGAAGTGACGAAGAGAACCGACCACTCGGATCGCGATCACGACCAGCGCGACCACTCCTACGACCACGAGCGCGATGCTCGGCAAATACGGCACACCCTTACCGTACTGGTCTCAGGTGGCCGGCAGGTGCTCTGCCCTGCGAAGCGCCTCGGTGGCTTGGCGGATCACCTCGTCCGCGAGTTCCGCGGGGTGTTCCACGTGCACGTCCCCGCCGAGCCCGAGGGTCAGCCGGGCCATCCACGACAGGTCCGTGTACCGCATCATCACCCGCGCCCGACCCCGGCCGAGTTCGATCACGTCGTCCACCGGGTAGTACTCGCTGACCCACCGCGCGTCGGGTTCCAGCACGAGCACGGCCATCCGCTGCGACGGGTCCGGCTGGTACAACCCCTCCGAGGTGTCGGTCAGCCGAACGTGCGGCGGCGGGGCCGAGCGCTCGTCCAGCACCTCGACCTCGTCGATCCGGTCGAGCCGGAACAACCGCACCCCGTCCGCGGCCCGGCACCACGCCTCGAGGTAGCTGTAGCCCTCGACGAGCAGCATCCGCAGCGGGTCGACGACCCGGTCGGTGATCTCGTCGCGCGACGGCGTGTAGTACCGCAGCCGCAGCGCCCTCTCCTGCCGCACGGCGTCCTGGAGGGAGTCCCTGACCTGCGCGGTCTCCGGGGCCTCGCGGATCGCGAGCCCGACCGTGACGCCCGCGGGCTGGGCCTGCCCGACGGCGGCCTCGATCTTCGCCACGGCCCGTTGGACGGCCTCTGCGTCCAGCAGCCCCGGCGTGTCGCTCAACGCCCGCAGCGCCACCAGCAGCGACGTCGCCTCCGCCGCGGTCAGCCGCAGCGGGCGGCTCATGCCCGCGTCGAAGCCGACCGTCACCGTGTCGCCCTCGAACGACAGGTCGATCAGGTCGCCCGGCCCGTAACCGGGCAGCCCGCACATCCACAGCAGTTCGAGGTCCTTGCGGAGCTGCTTCTCCGGCACCTCGAAGTCCTCGGCGACCTCGCGCAGCGGGATCCCCGGCCGGGCCAGCAGGTACGGCACCAGCGCGAGCAGCCGCGGCACCCGTTCCGACGACGCGCTCACGACCCCACCTCCGCGCCCCGCTGCGAGCGCAGCGCGCCCAGCAGCCGTTCCCGCACCGACTTCGCCAACACCTCGGGCTCCAGCACCAGCACGTCCGGCCCGAACCCCGCGATCCACCGCGCGGCCGAGTCGGGGAAGCGCAGGTCGATCTCCACCAGGTCGCCCGGCTCGCCGTCGACGACCTGCTCGCCGACCACCTTCGCCCGGCGTCTGAGTCCTTGCGCCCGACCCTTGGCCACCCACATCCGGGTCGGCTCGCTGGGCGCCGGGTCGTTCTGCGTGGTCGCCACGAAGCTCAGCAGGTCCACGTCCACCGGCCGCTCGACCACACCGGGCTTGCCGACCGTTCGGACCTCGCCGACCACCCGCGACAGCCGGAAGCACCGCGCCGCGTCCCGGTCCCGGTCGTGCCCGACCAGGTACCAGCGGCCCCGCCGCGCCACGACACCCCAGGGCTCGATGGTCCGCGTCGACACGTCCGTCGCGGGCAGCCGCCGGTAGTCGAACTCCACGACCTGCCCGGCCTGCACGGCGGCGAGGAGCGACGGGAACGCGGGCTCGCTCGTGCGCACCTTCGGCTCCACCGCCGCCCGCACGTCCTGGTCCACGTCCACGCCTGCCGCCCGCAGCTTGATCAACGCCCCGTGCGCGGCCCCGGTGAACTGCGGCGAGTCCCACAGCCGCGCGGCCAACGCCACGGCGGCGGCCTCGTCGGGCTCCAGGTCGATGTCCCCGAGCTCGTAGTCCCGCCGCGCGATCCGGTACCCGTCCGTGGTGTCGAACGACCCCGTCCGCCCCACC
Source organism: Umezawaea sp. NPDC059074 (assembly GCF_042738955.1). NCBI lineage: Bacteria > Bacillati > Actinomycetota > Actinomycetes > Pseudonocardiales > Pseudonocardiaceae > Umezawaea > Umezawaea sp. NPDC059074. The sequence goes on along the minus strand of NZ_JBHYHC010000018.1, from coordinate 37,377 downwards.
TCGAGCGGCACCCCGAGATCCCGGAGCTCCGTCTTGTCCCGCTCGAACATCCGGTAGAACGCCTCGTCGCTGAGCGCGTCGGCGTAACCGGGCACGATGCCCCGGATCCGCTCGGCGCTCAGGAACTGACGGGTGGACAGCAGGCACAGCACCAGGTTGACGAGCCGTTCAGCACGGGTGGTGGACACGCCGCAACCCTAACCCCGAAGCCACACACGACGCCCCCACTCCCCACCACGAGCACCGATGAACGGCCCGTTCACGAGGTGGGAAGGTTTTCGGTGGGCGAACGGGGGGCGCGGGAGCGGATGAACGGACCGTTCACGGCGACGGTTCGGGGATGGACCGCCGACCAGAACCGCGGCCAGCCCGCCATCCACATCCGCACCGACTGCACATCAACGGGCGCTTCACCGCGACAGCTCGGGTTTGAGCCGTCGACCAGACCGCAGCCGATCCGCCATCCACGTCCGCACCGACCGCACATCAACGGACCGTTCACCGGCAGCCCGCTCGGGCCTGGACCGTCGACCAAACAGCAACCGGCCCGCCATCCACGTCCGCCGCCAGCCGCACGTCAACGGACCGTTCACCGGCAGTCAGCTCGCCCCGGCACCGGCGGCCAGGACATGACCGGACCGTTCATCCGCCCCAGACTCGCCGGTGCCGCCAGCCCTAGGACGCGCAGAACTCGTTGCCCTCCGGGTCGCGCATGACCCACCAGTGGCCCGCCGGTCCCTGGTCCACCTCCTGCACACGCGTCGCGCCCAAGGCCTCCAAGCGCGTAACCAAGGCGTCCAAGCCGCCCGGTTCGCTGTGCACGTCGATGTGCAGGCGGTTCTTGATCGTCTTCGCCTCCGGCACGTCCTGGAACAGCAGGCGCCGTCCCCTTCCCACCCCGCTGACCTCGTCGTACGGGTCTTCGGGGTGGCGGATGGCGGCGTAGCCGCGGAACGTCTTGCGGCCTCCGTGCGTCACGACCGCGGCCTCCGGGAGGTGGCCCGCGGCCAGCAGCTGGTCGATCAGCGTGCCCGGATCCTCCACCTCGTACTCCAGGGCGGCGGCCCAGAAGTCCGCCAGTGCGGGCGCGTTCGTGGTGTCGATGACGAGTTTCCAACTCACAGCCATGCGCCCACGCTACAAACCCGCTACCCCCGCAGCACGGCGACGCGCCCTTGGGCACCGGACGCCCAGCACACCCGCATCCACGTGCAGTCCACGGTGTCGAACGACCCCGTGTCGAACGACCGCCAGTGCCGTCCGCCGTCCACGCTCACGTCGCTGCCGGTCGGCCCGACGGCGATGGCCGAGCCACCCCGCCACGCCACCCCGGACCGGTACCCGACCGGGGCTTGCGGGGGCACCTTCCACGTCGTGCCGCGGTTCGCCGTCAGCGCCATACCCACCACGGGCTCAGTCGGTCGCGCGTAGTCGCCGCCCACGGCGATGCCCTGCCACGGCGTCCGGAACGCCACCGCGAACACCCCCGCCGACGGCAGGCTCAGCAGCGGCGTGTCGGAGGCCTTCCAGTGCCGTCCGCCGTCGCCGGAGTGCAGCACCCGCGCGGTCGCGCCGCCGCCGGTGGCGAACCACGCGTCCAACGGTCCGGAGGTCGCGACGCACTGGCCGCTGGCCGCGAAGCCCGCCTCGCCCTCCAGCGCGGGCGGGAAGTTCGACGGGGGCACGAGCTTCCACGAGCGGCCGCCGTCGGAGGTCGACAGGACGCGGAACTGGCCGTCCACCGGGTCGCCCATGGCGAGGCCGCGGGAGCGGTCGAAGAACGCCACGCAGTCGTAGAAGGCCTTCTCCTCGGTGTTGCGGAAGGCCAACGTCCACGACTTGCCGCCGTCGGACGTGCGGTAGATCCGGGACGCGTCGCCGTTGCCGATGGACAGGACCACGGCGTTGAAGGCGTCGAACGCCTGGACGTCGCGGAACTCCAGCCCGGCGGCGTCGGGCGGCCCGACCGAGGCCCACGTGGTGCCGCCGTCGACGGTCCGCAGCACGGTGCCCTTGCTGCCGCTGACCCACGCGACCCGGCCGTCGATGGCGGACAGGCCGCGGAACTGGGCGGTCGTCCCGGTCGACTTGAGCACCCACGTCGGTCCCGCCGCGGCCGACGACACCGCCGGGACCAGCAACGACAGCAACACCGCGACCACAACGCCCAGGACCCGCACGTCCGCCCCTCTCGACGACAAGGTCATGCTGCCGCACAACACGCCGCGAGGGGACCCCTACCGAAGTAGGGGTCCCCTCGCGGCAGGAGAAGAACTCACAACGAGGCGATCAGCCGTTCGACGCGTTCGTCCACGGCGCGGAACGGGTCCTTGCACAGCACGGTGCGCTGCGCCTGGTCGTTCAGCTTCAGGTGCACCCAGTCGACGGTGAAGTCGCGACCGGCGGCCTGGGCGGCGGCGATGAAGTCGCCGCGCAGCTTCGCCCGCGTGGTCTGCGGCGGGGTGTCCTTGGCGGCCTCGATCTCGCCGTCGTCGGTGACCCGTTCGACCTGGCCCTTGCGCTGCAGCAGGTCGAAGATGCCCCGGCCGCGACGGATGTCGTGGTAGGCGAGGTCGATCTGCGCGATGCGCGGGTTGGACAGGTCCATGTCGTGCTTGACCTGGTAGCGCTGCATCAGGCGGTGCTTGATGGCCCAGTCGATCTCGCGATCGATCTTGGACAGGTCCTCGGCCTCGATCGCGTCCAGCGTCCGGCCCCACAGCTCGAGCACGCGCTCGGCCATCGGGTCCGGGGAGCGCTTGGCGACGTGCTCGACGGCCCGCTCGTAGTACTCGCGCTGGATGTCCAGCGCCGAGGCCTCCTTGCCGCCCGCGAGCCGGACGGTGCGCCGACCGGTGAGGTCGTGGCTGATCTCGCGGATGGCCCTTATCGGGTTGTCCAGGGAGAAGTCCCGGAACTGCACCCCCTGCTCGATCATCTCGAGCACGAGGTTCGCGCTGCCCACCTTGAGCAGCGTCGTCACCTCGGACATGTTCGAGTCGCCCACGATGACGTGGAGCCTGCGGTAGCGCTCGGCGTCGGCGTGCGGCTCGTCGCGGGTGTTGATGATGGGGCGGGACCGGGTCGTGGCGCTGGAGACGCCCTCCCAGATGTGCTCGGCGCGCTGCGAGAGGCAGAACACCGCGCCGCGGGGGGTCTGGAGGACCTTCCCCGCGCCGCAGATCAGCTGGCGGGTCACCAGGAACGGCAGCAGGACGTCCGCGATGCGGGAGAACTCCCCCGCGCGGGCGACCAGGTAGTTCTCGTGGCAGCCGTAGGAGTTGCCCGCGGAGTCCGTGTTGTTCTTGAACAGGAAGATGTCCCCGCCGATGCCCTCGTCGGCGAGCCTGCGTTCGGCGTCGACGAGCAGGTCTTCGAGGATCCGCTCCCCCGCCTTGTCGTGGGTGACGAGCTGGGCCAGGTCGTCGCACTCGGCCGTCGCGTACTCCGGGTGGGAGCCCACGTCGAGGTACAGCCGGGAGCCGTTGCGCAGGAACACGTTCGAGGAACGCCCCCACGACACGACCCGGCGGAACAGATACCGCGCGACCTCATCCGGGGACAACCTGCGCTGCCCGTGGAAGGTGCAGGTCACCCCGTACTCAGTCTCAATCCCGAAGATCCGCCGCTGCATCCCTCAACAGTAGGCGCAAATCGCTCCGCCATCAGTGATCCAAACGGGCGGCGTGCCCGATTCGGGCTAACGTCGTCGTGTGTTGAGACGAGTGCGCAAGTCGGGGGCCAGGGTCGGCCTGCTCGACCAGAAGCTGGTGCGCAAGAGCGCGAACCTGCCGTTGACCTCGGCTGATGCCGGGTTGAAGCGGCTCACGAAGACGGCGAACCACGGTGTGCTGTGGTTCGCCATAGCGGCTCTGCTGGCCACGCGGAAGGGGATAACCCGGAAGGCCGCGCTGCGCGGCGTGGTGGCGATCGCGGGGGCCAGCTTCAGCGCGAACGCCATCGGCAAGACGCTGTTCCCGCGCCGCAGGCCCGCGGCCGACCTGGTGCCGATGGCGCGGCGGCTGACCAAGCGGCCGACGTCGTCGTCGTTCCCGTCGGGTCACGCGGCGTCCGCGGCGGCGTTCACCACCGCCATCGCGATGGACTCGCCGAAGACCGCAGCCGTGATCGCCCCGATCGCCGCCGCCGTGGCGTACTCGCGGGTGCACACCGGCGTGCACTGGCCGTCGGACGTGGCCGCGGGCGCGGCGATCGGCGTCGGCGCGGGCCTGCTGACCCGCCGGTGGTGGCCGCTGGGCCGGGAGGAGCCCGCGTCGGCGTACGAGCACACGACGCTGGACGAGCTGGTCGACGGCGAGGGCCTGGTGGTGGTCGTCAACCCCGGTTCGGGCCCGAGCGCCGCCGACCCGTCCGAGCAGATCCAGCAGGCGTGGCCCAAGGCCACCGTCATCGCGATCGACCACCTCGACACCGTGATGGAGGACCACCACCCGCGCGCGCTCGGCGTCGCGGGCGGCGACGGGTCTGTGGCGGCGGTCGCCGCGGTGGCCGCCGAGCACAAGCTGCCGATGGTGCTGGTGCCCGCGGGCACGCTCAACCACTTCGCCCGCGACGTCGGCGTCGAGGGACTGGCGGACGCCGAGACGGCGGTCGCGGCCGGGGACGGCGTGCGGGTCGACCTGTCCACCGTGGAGGTCGACGGCGGCGACCGGATCTGGTTCGTCAACACCGCGAGCCTCGGCGGCTACCCGGACATGGTGCGGCTGCGCGAGAAGCTGGAGAAGCGCTGGGGCAAGTGGCCCGCGGCGGGCATCGCCATGTTCCGGGTGCTGCGCACCTCGCAGCCGCTGCGGATGGAGCTCAACGGCGAGCCGCACCTGGTGTGGATGCTGTTCGTCGGCAACGGCCCGTACCTGCCGAAGGGCTTCGCCCCCACCACCCGGCCGAAGCTCGACTCGGGCCTGATGGACGTGCGCTTCATCCGGGCGGACACCAAGGCCTCGCGGACGCGCTTCTTCCTCGGCGCGCTGCTGGGCTCGCTGCACCGCAGCCGGACCTACCGGCACATGGAGACCCGCACGATGGACGTGCGCGTCTTCGGCTCCGACGTGGCCATCGCGACCGACGGCGAGGTCGGTCCGACCGGCGACCGCTTCCGGTTCCGCTCGCACCCGGCGGCCCTCGCGATCTACCGCCCGTGAGGGCTTGATCCTCACGCAACGGGAGGTCATAGCGTCGTCGTCATGACCGGAAACGACGGTGTCGAGCGGCGGTGGAGCGTCGGTGAGCTGGCGCGTTCCACCGGCCTGACCGTGCGCGCGCTGCACCACTACGACGAGATCGGGTTGGTGCGGGCGAGCGAGCGGACCGGGGCGGGCCACCGCCGCTACACCGAGGGCGACCTCCATCGGCTGTACCGGGTGTGCGCGTTGCGCGGGCTCGGGCTGTCGCTGGAGGAGATCGGGTCGGTGCTCGCCCGCCCCGCCGACGACGTGTCGGCGCTGCGGGCCGTGCTGGTGGGCCAACTGGCCCACCTGGACGAGCAGGCGATCCGGGTGACGCGGTTGCGCACGCGGATCGGCCACCTGCTGACCAGGCTCGACACCTCGGGGATGCCCGATCCGGAGCAGCTGACGACGACTCTGGAGATGATCTCGATGCTGGACGACCACTACACCCCCGAGCAGCAGGACCAGCTGGCCGCGCGCCGCGACGCGCTCGGCCGGGACCGGATCGAGGCGTTGAAGGTCGAGTGGTTCGGCCTCGCGCAACGGCTGCGGCAGCTCCAGCAGGAGGACGTGCCGGTCGACGACTCGCGCGTGCAGGAGTTGTCGGCGCGCTGGGACGAGATCGGCACGGCGTTCCACGGCGGCGACACGGCGATCGTCGCGGCCACGGACACCGCGTACGACGGCCTGAAGGAGACCGTGAACCGGCAGCTCGGCTGGCCCGCCCCCGGCGAGGGCCCCGACCTCGTGGACTACGTGAAGCGGGCGCGCGAGGTCCGGGCGTGACGGACGGCTAGCCGTGCCGGGAGGGGTGGTCCGGGTCAGGCGACCGGCCCACCCTTCGGCCTGTCCGACCTCGACGCGGCCGTCCCGTCCGGTAATGTCGTTGACCCGGTCAACGATTCGGTTGAGGTGGTCAACGGTGACGGTCCCCGAGGTGCGCGCGTTCACCCGCTTCTACACTCGCGTGATCGGCCTGCTCGACCGCGGCTACCTGGACTCGCCGTACTCGGCGACCGAGGTCCGGGTGCTGTTCGAGCTGGCCTGCCGCGACCGCTGCGAGGTCGCCGACCTGCGCTCCGACCTCGGGATGGACGCGGGCTACCTGAGCCGCATCCTCACCCGGTTCGAGACCGACGGCCTCGCCGAGCGCGAGCCGTCGCCCACCGACGGCCGCCGCCAGCTCGTCCGGCCCACCGACCGTGGCCTCGACGTGTTCGCCGCGCTGGACCGGAAGTCGTCCGACGAGATCACCGCGATGCTGGCCGACGTGCCCGAGGCCGACCGGCATCGACTGGTCGCCGCGATGGCCACGATCCGGCGCACGCTCGGCGGCGCTCCCCCGGCCGCCTACGTGCTGCGCCCGCCGCTGCCCGGCGACCTCGGGTGGATCGTGCAGCGGCACGGCGTCCGCTACGCCGAGGAGTCCGGCTTCGACACGACGTTCGAGGCGCTGGTGGCGCGGGTCGTGGCGGACTTCGGCCGGAGCCACGACCCGGCCCGCGAGGCGGCCTGGATCGCGGAGGTCGACGGCGAGGCCGCCGGGTCGATCCTGTGCGTGCGGGACGACGACGAGACGGCGAGGCTGCGCCTGCTGCTGGTGGAGCCGTCCGCGCGCGGCCTGGGCATCGGCGCGCGGCTGGTCGACGAGTGCGTGCGCTTCGCCCGGCGGGCGGGCTACCGGCGGGTGGTGCTGTGGACCGTGGCGGGCCTCGACCCGGCGCGCCGGATCTACCAGCGGGCGGGGTTCGCCCTCGTGGACGAACGGCCCCAGCGGCTGTTCGGCCGGGACGTGATCGGCCAGAACTGGGAGTACGGCTTCCAGGGCGAATAGCGCCCATAGGTATTTCGCATTTAGGCTGATCGACAGGCCTTGATCGGTCACTTACGATCGCGCTTTCCGACTTCCGTAAAAATCGGGAACGAGGAGCTCGCGAGTGGTCAATGCCGTCGATCCAGACACCTCGACTACCCCTAGTTTCAACATCACCGCAGGTAGGCGGATCGAGATAGGCAAGCTGGCCGAAGTATTGGGCCGATTGTCGGATAGCGCTCCCCAGGTGGTGGAGATCCACGGCGAGACCGGAATCGGCAAGACTCGATTACTGGACGAACTCGCCCGAATGGCCGCAGACCACGGAATGGAATTGGTATCAGGTCGGGCGGGCGAATACGAGCGCGATGTCCCTTTCGGGATGGTCACGCAGGCGTTGGACCGGCTCGCGGGCCGGGAGGTCGACGACGAGACGCGGCTGGTGCTCGACGCCCTCTCCCCCGACCTCGCGGCGGGTCTGGCCGGTGGCGCCGAGCGGTACCGGCTGTACCGGGCGGTGCACCGGATGGCGACCAGGTTCGCCAAGCCGCCGGGGCTGGTGGTGCTGCTGGACGACCTGCACTGGGCCGACACGGCGTCGCTGGAGCTGGTGGAGCACCTGCTCCAGGACATGCCGCGGGTGCCGCTGCTGGTCGCCGTCGCCTACCGCGGCCACCACGTGCCGCCGGGCCTGCCCGGCGCGCTCGCCAGGACCCGTGCCGACGTCACCCGCCTCGCGCCCGGCCCGTTCGACGCCGACGACGTGGCCGAACTCCTGCCGGACGCGACCGCGCGCCGCAGGCGGCTGCTGCTCGCGGCCAGCGGCGGCAACCCGCTGTACCTGGACGCGCTGGCCCGCGTGGACGACCGGACCGTGGCCGCGCTCGCCGACCCCGACCACGCCGACCCGGACGAGATGCCCCGACGGCTGCAAGCCCTGCTGATGACCGAGCTCCGGTCGCTGGACGCGTCGCGGCGGCTGGTCGCGCAGGCCGCCGCCATCGCGGGCGACCCCGCCGACCTCGACCTCGTCACGAGCATCGCGGACGCCCCGGAGGACGAGGTCTTCAAAGCCCTCGACGACCTGGTGGCGCTGGGCGTCGTGCACACCGCCGGGTCGCGGTTCCGGTTCCGCCACCCGCTGGTGCGGGCCGCCGCGTACCAGTCGGCCGGTCCGGCGTGGCGGATCGGCGGCCACCGCCGGGCCGAGGAGTACCTGCGGGCCCGCGGCGGCCCACTGCCGCTGCGGGCGCACCACCTGAGCCGCGCGGCCCGGCACGGCGACGACGACGTGATCACCACGCTCGCGGAGGCCGCCACCGCCGCGCTGGACAACGCCCCGGCGCACGCCGTCGAGTGGGCGCGGACCGCGTTGCGGCTGCTACCGGAACGCGCGGAGCGGCGGGTGGAGGTGCTGCTGCTCCTGGCGCGGGCGCTCGGGCTGACCGGCCGGTTGGAGGAGAGCCGGGAGATCCTGCACGAGGTGCTGGAGATGTCCGGTCCGCCGCGCGGGGTGGCGGTACGGTTCTGCGCGGTCGTGGACCGGCTGCTGGGCAGGCTGGACGAGGCACGGGCGCTGCTGGAGGCGGAGTCCGGCGCGGACCAGGACGAGCGCGGCCGGATGCTGGTGGAGCTGGCCGCGACGGACCTGCTGCGCGGCGACCTTGTGGGCTGCGCCGCGAACGCGCGCCGGGCCGTGGACGCCGGGCCGGAGGACCGCGGCCGGCTGGCGGCGGGCACGACCCTGCTCGGGCTGGCGGCATTGCACGGCGCGGAGGTCGCGGCGGCGCGCGAGCACCTGGTCGACGCCGTGCGGCTGGTGGACGGCCTGTCGGACAGCGAACTCCGCGACCACCTGCACGTGCTGCCGCCGTTGGCGTGGCTGGAACTGCACCTGGAGCGGTACGCCGACAGCGCGAGGCACCTGGGGCGGGGACTGGCCATCGCGCGGGCCAACGGGCAGACGCACGTGCTGCCGTACCTGCTGATCGTCGACTCGGCGGTCCAGGCCCGGACCGGGCGGTTGACGCAGGCCCGGCGGCGGGCCGAGGACGCGCGCGAGACGTCCGCGCTCATCGGCAGCCCCGAGACGACGGCGATGGCGAACGCCATCGAGCTGCGCTCGGCGCTGTGGCAGCGGGGTCCGGAGGCGGCGCTGCCGCTGGGCTCGACCCGCGCGAAGTCGCGGTGGTGGGCCGAGGAGTCCGACCTGTTCGTCACGTCCGTGCACCTGTTCGCCGACCGGCCCGCCCAGGCCGTCGAGCACATCGCGCCGCACGTCGGGGACGACCCGAAGGACGTCGTCGGCCTGCACGCGGTGCGGTGGGTGGGGTCGCTGGCCATCGCCAAGGCGCACCTGGGGTCGTTGGACGAGGCGCTGGACCTCTCCGAGCACGCGCTGCTGCTCGCCGCCGCGATGGACCTGCCCTTCCAGCACGGGATCGCGCACCTGACCCGGTCGCGGGTGCTGGCCGAGTGCGGGCAGCTGCCGTTGTCGGTGGACGAGGCGTCCGTGGCCGTGCGGTGGTTCACCGAGGCGCGCGCGCCGCTGTACCGGGCCATGGCGCACGACTTCGCCGCGGTCGCCCTGTCCGCCGCGGGCGATCTGCAACGGGCGCGCGTCGAGTTCGGGAAGGCCAAGAACGGGTACGCCGCGTGCGAGGCGGGGTGGTTGCTGACCCGCGTGCGCAACAGCGAGAGCCGGTTGGGGGCGCGGGCTCCACGGCCGCGGCGGCCGGACGCCGTGGGCACCGTGGACGCGCTGTCGGTGCGGGAGCGGGAGATCGCCCGGCTGGTGGCGGACGGGTTGACCAACCGGGAGATCGCCGCGCGGCTGTTCCTGAGCGCGAAGACCGTGGAGGCGCACCTGGCCCGGATGTTCACCAAGCTGGGGGTGAAGTCGCGGGTCGGGGTGGCGCAGCGGTTGTCGGGGGCGGAGTCGGGCTAGCGGGGTTGCAGGAGTCGGCCCCCGAGCGCGGCCACCGCGCAGAGTGCCAGCGCGACGAACGCCCCGACCGTGTAGCCGGAGTTCTCCGGGAACGGGGACGGGGCGATCGTCCGCGCGGTGAGGATCGTGGCGCTCAGCGCGCTGCCGACGGAGTAGCCGATCGTGCGGAGCACCTGGTGCAGCGCCAGGCCGCTGCTGGTCTCCTCGACCGGCACGCCGGAGACGACCATGCGCGGCAGGACCGCGAACACGACCCCCGTGCCGACGCCCGCGATGCCCATGACGACGAACATCTCCCACAGGTGGGTGCGCGCGGTGGCGAACAGCAGGAGCGCCGCGCCGAACGCCGCCACCCCGGCGGGGAGCAGCACGCGGGGGCTCGCGCCGAACCGGGCGGCGACGGTGCTGGCGGTGAAGCTGAGCACGGACATCGGGACCAGCACCAGGCCCGCCACCACAACAGGCGCGCCGAGGCCGTAGGAGACCGAGGTCGGGGTCTGGACGTAGCGGATGACCATCGACATGAGCATGTACATGCCGATGCCCGCCACCAGTCCGGTGGCGTTGGCGGCCAGCACCAGCGGGGACCGCATCAGGCGGAGGTTGACCAGCGGGTGCTCGGTGCGCAGCTCGTGGCGGCACCAGACGGCCAGGAAGACCGCGGCCGTGGCGAAGGCCACGAGTTCCTGGGGTGAGGTCCAGTGCCAGCTCGGGCCTTCGCTGAGCGCGACCAGGAGGGCGGCGATGCCCGGCGCGAGGAGCGCCGCCCCGGCCGTGTCGAACGGGGCCGTGGCGCGCGGGACGCTCTTGGGGATGACCAGGTACGCCAGCGCGATGGCCACCACGCCGAGCGCCGCCGCCAGCCAGAAGCCCGCGTGGAAGCCGAGGTTCCCGGCGATCAGGCCCATCAGCGGGTAGCCGAGGCCGATGCCCACCACGGCCGTGACGGAGAGGGTCGCCACGGCGGCCCGCGCCCGCTCCTGCGGGAGGTTGTCGCGCGCGGTGCTCATCAGGAGCGGGAGCAGCGCCAGGCCCACGCCCTGCATGGCCCGGCCCGCGAGCATCAGCGCGAACGGCAGGGGGAACGCCGCCAGGACGCTGCCGACCAGCAGGACGGCCAGCGCGGTCAGCAGCACCGGGCGGCGGTTCGGGCCGTCGCCGAGCTTGCCGATCACCGGGGTGGTGAGGGCTCCCACCAGCAGCGTGAGGGTCACCGACCACTGCGCGCTGCCGAGGCTGACGTGGTAGTCGGCCGCGACCGTGGGGATCAGCGGCGCGCCCAGACTGCTCACGACGGCGATGAGGAGGCCGATGTAGACCAGGGTCGGGGTGAGGGCCCTGGGGGTGGCGGCCACCCGTGCGGTGCCGAGGGAGGTCATGGGCGGCCTTCGCGTGTGGGCGGTGGGGCACCCGCAGATTACTTGGCTACGCGAAGTAGTTGGACGTGTCGCGGGTCATGTGGCGCTCGTCGACGCTCCACCCACGTCGAGATCAGCTCCACGCCGTGGCCGTGCCGCGGCCCGCTGACCATGCCCGCGGGCTTGCCGTCCACGGACGGTGACAGGTCGTGAGTGCATACGCGGAGTAGAGACCGCTCTGGCCGGCCGGTCGCGCGGCCGCAACGCGTTTACCGGCCCGTGCCCTCCTCCACCACGGGCATGGCCCGCCACGCGTCGTGGTCGGTCAGGTCGTCCGGGGCCGCCGCGCACACGACGTACCGGCCGGGGGTCATCGCCGTGTAGCGGCCCGGCAGGAGGGCCACGCACTTCTCGTGGACGGCCTGCGGCTTCTCGTCCGCGACGACGTAGCCGACCAGATCCGTCGAGCCGAACACGGCCGCCGGGCCGCCGGTGGCCTCCTCCAGGACCTTGCGCACCTCGGCCAGCTCGACCCAGCAGGAGTCGACGAGCGCCCAGCCCTCACCTCGTTCGACCGGCGCGATCCCGGTGATGGCGGCCACCTCCCCCACCGGCACCTCACGGGAGCCGGACGCGACCAGCAGCGCCTCCACGCCGCGCAGGAAGCCCTCGATGTCGGCGGGCGGCAGGTAGCGGGTGTCGGCGTACAGGGCGAGTTCCACGTCGTGGCCCGCGCTGATCACGGTGAAGTAGAACGCCACCGGGTACGAGGTCGCGGGCAGCCAGGTGAACACCGAGTCCGGCACGTCGCCCGCGGCGGGCGGGGCGGCGTCGACCGGGCGCTCCTCGCCGTGCGCGCCCACGTCGTTGAACACGCAGTCGCGCTGGAAGCGGGTGCCGCGCTCCAGCGCGACGCCGTCCATCCTGGGCCACAGGCGCTTGGCCTCGAACTGGCTGTAGCGGTAGGCGTTCATGGTCGCGAGCCGGACGCCCCGGACCACGTCGTCCACTGTGGACTCGCCGAGTTCGAACGGCACCAGGGCGTCCTGGGCGATGGTGCCGACGTAGTCGGCCATGCCGGGGCGGAAGCGGTTGCCGCAGATGGAGACCAGCGCGCCACGCGGGTTGCCGGTGCGGACTGCGAGCAGGGTGGCCGCCAGCGCGAGCAGGACCGTGGAGTGGCTCACGCCGGTCCTGGCCACGATCGCGGGCAGCGCCAGCCCCGCGGCACGGGACTTCAGGTACCCCTCACGGCACCCCGTCGGTCCCACGACCGGCACGGAGAACATGCACTGCGGCATCCGGCGCAGCTGCGTCTCCCAGAACCTCAACGCCCCCTCGGCCCGGCGGCGAGCGGGTTCGGTGGCCTCCAGCGCGGCCTGGTCGAGGGGCTGGTGCGCGGTCGGGCCGACGACGCGCAGGGCGGGGTCGGCGAGCATCGCGGCGAGCTGGGCGGCCACCAGGGAGATGCTGGCGAAGTCGGTGGCCAGGTGGGACAGGGCCAGCGCGACCAGGTGGGGCACGCCGTCGCGGGTGGCGACGGCGACCCGCAGCGGGAGGTCGACGCCGTAGTCGAACGGCTGGGCCGCCAACCGCTCGCGGAGGACCGGCTCCACGTCGGGGCCGTCCAACTCGGCCAGCTCGACGGTCAGGACACCCTCGGTGGCGACGACCTGCTTGGCCCGGTCGCCGGGGACGATCGTGGTGCGCAGCGCCTCGTGGCGGGCGATCAGGACGGCCAGGACGTCGGCGATGTCGGCCGGGGTGACGCCGTCCGGCACGGAGACGAAGCGGCACAGGATGTCCGAGCGCTCCTGGCGCTGCGCGCCGATCCACTCCAGGACGTTGCCCTGCCCCAGGGTGACCGGCCCCTCGCCGCCGCGGGCTCCGGTGAAGTCGACGCGCAGTGGTCCCATCGCTTGCCTCCCAAGGTCGCAGCCGTGCCGACGGTAGAGCGGAGCACCGGGCGCAGCATGGGGGAAAACCCTTGTTCCACCACGTAATCGCCGCTCGCGGCATGGACCGGGAGCGGTCGCGCGGACAGGATCGGGCGTCATGAGATCAGTGACGCTGCGCCGTCGGGACGCGGAGGAGACGCGGGCCGTGCTGGACGACGCCGTGCGCGTGCACGGCGAGGTCCACGCCGAGCCGCCGTTCCGCGGGGTCGACTACTACTCCGACGAGCGGTTCCGCGACCGGCTCGCCATCGCGGTGCGGCAGCCGGGGTTCGGCCTGCTGGCGGCCGAGGACGACGGCGAGACCGCCGGGTACCTCTACGGGTTCGCGCTCGCCTCCTACACCCGCTGGTGGTCGCCGTTGAAGGACCTGCTGCCCGCCGAGACCACGGCGGAGACCGGGGCCCGCACGGTGTTCATCCAGGAGATCATGGTCCGCAAGCGCTGGCGCGGCAGGGGGATCGCCCGCACCCTGCACGACGAGTTCCTGAGCACCCGCGGCGAGGAGCGGGGGCTGATGTGCGTGGAGCCGGGCAACGAGCCCGCGCGGTCGGCGTACCTGCGGTGGGGGTGGACGCCGGTGGCGACGACGACGTTCGCGGCGGCGGGCCCGGCGTTCGACTGCCTCCTCAAGCCGCTCCGTAGGGTGCGGGTGTAGGGATTCCCCTCATGCTGTGGTCTGGACAACCTCCCTAACGTCTGGCCCATGTCCAGTCGGGTCACCACCTTGGAGCGGATCGCCGCCTTCACCCCGCGCCACTCGATCCCCATCGAGGACGCCGGGGAGTCGTTGGGGCTGAACAGGTACGTCGTGCGGATGTTCCGCAACATCCACGGGTTCGACCGCCTGCACGAGGACGCCCAGCTCGACCTGTTCGGGCTCGTCACGGCCGCCGCGGAGCTGGTGGTCAAGGCGACGCCGGACCCGAGCGCGATCAAGTACCTGCTGTTCGCCCACACCGTGCTCGACGTGACGCCGTCGACGATCGACGCGGCCGACGTGATCCGCGAGGCGCTCGGGCTCGTCGACGCCGACGCGTTCGCGGTCACCCAGCAGCACTGCGCGAGCGGGCTCGCGGCGATCGACATCGCGGGCGAGCTGCTGCGGGCCGACGACGACCCGACGGCCCGCGCGCTGGTGCTCACCGGGGAGAAGCCGGTGACGGCGCGGTTCCGGGTCGTCAACAACACCACCATCCTCGGCGAGGCCTCCACGGCGTGCCTGGTGGGCGCGGGCGGCACGGGCGACGTGGTGCGGGCGTACGCCACCAAGACGCAGGTGCTGCTGTCCGACGGCGTGTACCTGGCCGAGGACCTGGTCACCGAGTTCAACGACAACTACACGGCCTTCCTCTCGGAGGCGATCCACAAGGCGCTGGGCCAGTCCGGGCTGACGTTGGACGACATCACCATGCTGGTGCCGCACAACGTGAGCAAGCTGCTCTGGTGGCGCACGCTCGACGAGCTGGGCATCGACCGCTCGCGGGCGTTCTTCGACAACATCGGCCGCTACAGCCATTGCTGCTGCGCCGACCCGTTCCTCAACTACGCCACCCTCCGCGACGAGGGTCGGCTGGTGGAGGGCGGCCTGTACCTGCTGACGTCGGTGGGCCTGGGCGCCACCTACGCGGCGATGGTGATCGAGCACCGCGGCGGAGGAGCGACGGCATGACCACGGACTACTTGCGCGGCATCAAGAAGGCCCTCACCGGCGGCGAGGACACGCCCCTCGTGCTGGTGTGCAACTTCGAGGCGGAGGCGTTCTGGGCCAAGGGGTACCTGGGGCTGCCGAACGTGCCGTTCTCCGGTTCCACTCGGCTCGTGCAGCGGATGGAGGAGCTGGGCGTGCTGCTGGCGGGCCCGGACGACTTCCTGGTGCTCTCGGAGGACCTGGACCCCGGTTTCCGCCGCTACGCCGAGGACCTCGGCTTCGCGCTGCCGACCGTGCTGGTCCCGGAGAACGTCGAACCCGGCCGTCCCACCACGGAGGACGTGCTCGACTCCCCCGTGCTGCTGGCGGCGTTGCGGGCGACCTCCGGCGCGCTGCTGCCGATGGGCACGACGGCCCTGGAGCAGAAGCTCTCGGAGGTGACGGGGCTACCGCTCGCGGTGCCGAACGCCGACGTGTTCGAGCGGGTGAACAGCAAGGTCTACGGCCGCCGCGTCGCCGTGGCCGGCGGCCTGCGGCCGGTGCCGGGCTTCGAGTGCGAGACCGTCGCGGAGTTCCTGGCCGTGCTCGACGAGGTCGAGCCGCTGGTCGCGCAGGGCGAGCGGGTCGTGGTGAAGGACGCCTACGGCGTGTCCGGCAAGGGACTCGTGGTGCTGGACTCCACGATCAAGGCCTCCGGCGTGCGCAAGCTCGTGACCCGGCGGGCCGCGCGCACCGGGGACGACCGGCTGCACGTCGTCGTGGAACGCTGGCTGCCCAAGGAGTTCGACCTCAACTACCAGTTCACCGTGGGCCGCGACGGCGGCGTCACGTTCGACTTCGTCAAGCAGGCCCTCACCGAGGACGGCGTCCACAAGGGACACCTGGTCCCGGCCGAACTCCAGCCGCACCACCACGACGAGCTGCGGCACGCCGCCGAGGTCATCGGCGCGCGGCTGCGCGCCGACGGGTTCAGCGGCGTCGCGGGCGTGGACGCGATCCTCGGCCAGGACGACGTGCTGTACCCGTTGCTGGAGATCAACGCGCGGCTCAACATGTCGACCTACCAGGGCGGGGTCACCGAGCGCCTGCTGCCCGACGGCAGCGCGTGCCTCGCGAAGCACTACACCCTGCGGCTGGCCGCCCGCACCCCGTTCGACGCCGTCCGCGCCGCTCTCGGGCCGCTGCTGGACGAGCGCGACGGCGAGCGCGTGGTGATCACCTGCGCGGGCACGGTCAACGCGAACGCGGCCGACGAGGCGCCGTTCGAGGGCCGCCTCTACGCGATCCTCGTCGCCCCGGACCGGGCGCGCCTGGCCGACCTGGACTCCGCCGCCCACACCGCACTCTTGACGTTGGAGACCCGATGACGAGCGAGTACACCGTGCAGGGCCACCCGATCAGCGCGCTGGCCGAGCGGTTCGGCACACCGCTGTACGTCTACGACGGCGACGTGCTGCGCGACGTGTACCTCTCGCTGCGCGAGCGGCTCGACCCGCGCGTGGACATCCTGTACTCCGCCAAGGCGAACCCGAACGTCAGCGTGTGCGCGGTGCTCCGGTCGCTCGGCGCGGGCATCGAGGTGTCGTCGCTGGTGGAACTGCTGACCGCGCAACGGGCCGGTGCCGCGCCGGAGGACGTGATCTTCCTCGGGCCCGGCAAGTCCGTGGAGGAACTGCGGGCGTGCGTCGACCTCGGCGTGCACGCGATCGTCGCCGAGTCGCTGGACGAGCTGGAGCTGCTCAACGACCTGCGCGTGCCCGGCGGGGTGAAGGTGATGCTGCGGGTCAACCCGTCGTTCGAGTCCAAGGGCGCGCGGCTCGCCATGGGCGGCAAGCCCCGGCAGTTCGGCATCGACCAGGACGTGCTGCTGCGCTCCCGGTCGTTCCTGCGGTCGCTGCGGCACGTCGAGGTCATCGGCGTGCACGGCTACATGGGCACGCGGATCCTGGAGGCCGAGGGGGTCGTGCACAACACCCGCGGCATCCTCGCCGCCGCCGAGGAGCTGTCCGCCGAACTCGGCTTCGAGCTGCGGACCGTCGACGTCGGCGGTGGGCTGGGCGTGCCGTACTTCGACAACGAGAAGGACCTGGACGTCGACCTGCTGGCCACCGGCGTGAACGCGGCCGTGGCCGACTTCCTGGACCGGCGGCCGGGCTGCCGGGTCATCACCGAACTGGGCCGGTACCTGGTCGGCTGGTGCGGCACGTACGTCGTGCGCGCCCGGTACGTCAAGGAGTCCATGGGCGAGTGGTTCGTCGTCGCCGACGGCGGCACCAACCACCACATGGCCGCGGTGGGCATCGGCAGCTTCGTGAAGCGCAACTTCCCGGTGCGGTCGCTGACCCGCTACACCGAGCCCGCGCTGCGCCCGTACAACATCACCGGCCCGCTGTGCACGCCGAACGACGTGGTGGCCAAGCAGGTCGCGCTCCCCGAGGTGCGGCCGGGCGACCTGCTCGGCGTCGAGCGGTCGGGTGCGTACGGCCCCACCGCCTCGCCCGGCCTGTTCCTCAGCCACGGCTTCCCGGCCGAGGTGCTGGTGCTCGACGGCACGCCGCACCTGGTGCGCCGCCGCGACACCGTCGACGACCTGCTCGGCAAGCAGGAACTGATCTCCCTCTGAGAATAGGAGTCCACAATGGATCGTTCGAGCGTGGTCAAGACCATCACCGGCGCCCTGTCGGAGATCATGCAGCGCGAGTACTCCGACGTGACCGAGGAGACCCGGCTGTTCGAGGACCTGCACCTGGACTCCACGTCCGTGCTGACGCTGCTGATGGCACTGGAGGACCAGACCGGCATCGAGGTCGACCCGGAGTCGTTGCAGATGGAGAACTTCCAGACCATCGGCACGCTGGCCGACTACATCGAGGGCAACCTCGACGTGTCGGTATGACATGGCGCTGACGCTCCAGGCGGCGAGCGCGTACGTCGCCGACCACCGCAACCCCTACCAGCGCGACGACTGGCTGGTGTCCTACCAGCAGGACCTGCTGGCCCCGTTCGACGTGCCCTTCGACGAGAAGTTCCTCAAGCAGGGCGCGAACATCGGGTTCCAGGAGTTGGCCGAGCGCGCGTTGGACGGGCTCGGGGAACGGCCGCGGCCGGACCTCGTGGTGATCGCCCACGGCCTGCCGGACCACTACCCGTTCCGCTCCATCGGCGGGCACGTGGACAAGCTGGTCGGCGGCGGCTCGGAGAACTTCGCGATCTCCGACCAGGGGTTGCGGGCGCCGTTCACCGCGCTGCGCATCGGCGACGCCTACGCGCGGTCCGGCCGCTGCGACCTGGTCGCGGTGGTCGTGGTGGAGCAGTCGACGTTCGGCCAGGACGAACCGCTGGCGCGGGACGGGAAGCTCGCGGACTCGGCGGCGGTCCTGCTGCTGGGACGGGGGTCCGGGCCGTGGGAGGTGGCGTCCGTGCCGCCGTCGGGACACCTGGGCGCGCTGCTCCGCGCCGCCGCCGTGGGCGAACGCCCGCTCGTGGTGGCCGGGCCGTGGACCGACGCCGAGCAGGTCGTGGCGGTCGGACTGCCGGTGCACCGCGTCGCGCCCGGCTCGTACTGCACGAGCCTGTGGCTGGACCTGGCCCGGCACCACGAGGAGTGGGCCGGGCGGCACGACTCGATCGTCCTGTGCGACACCGATCCGCGCACCGGACGCAGCCACGCGGCGCTGCTGCGCCGCCGAGACACGGAGGGCACCACGTGAGCTACCCGGCGCTGCTGGACGCGCTGCACGACCGCACGGCGGGCGACCACCTCGTCGCCTCGGCGGCGGGCGTCGTCGTCGCCTCCCGCGACACCGTCGCGGGCGAGAACCCGCTGACCAGGTTCGGGCTGGGGGTGGACCGCTCGGAGCCGGACCCCTCCGACGTGCTCGACCGGTTCGCCGACGGGCTGCTCGACCTGCACCGCGACCTGCTGCGGCAGGGCATCGACCACGCCGTGGAGCACCTGAACAGCCGCACGTCCGGCGACACGACCCTGCTGGACCGGCAGCTCGTGCAGGCGTCGTTGGCCGACGTGGCCATCGAGATCCGCGAGAGCGAGGCACTGCGCCCGCACGACGCGGCGACCCGCTGGCGCGCCCACCAGGGCTTGGTCAAGGCCGGTCGGCTGCTGCTGACCCTGCTGGGGGCGAGCAGCTTCCTGGTGTCCGGCCCCGGCGGCGACCTGCACCTGGCCGAGGTCACCGGCAACGTCTACCTGCACCCCGGCGAGGAGAACCGATGACGAGCCTGATGGGTCACGACGTCGAGCGCGGCGGTGAGGCGCTCGCGGAACCGTTGCGGCGCCTGCACTCCCAGTGCCGCGAGGTGTCGCCGATGTTCCGCGAGGTCGGGATCGCGCTGGACCGCGACCCGGACTCGATCCGCGACTTCCTGCACCTGCCCGCGTTCGGCGTGCTGAGCCAGATCTTCACGCCGCCGGAGTTCCAGACCGGCGACCCGGTCGTGGACCCGTTCGACCCGACCTGCACCGCGCTGTGCGTCGTGCTGGAAGCCCTGTCGCACGGCGACCCCGGCGCGATCCTGGCCGGTCCCGGCGCGGGCCTGTGCCGGGACGTGGTGCGGGAACTGGGTGACGAGGGGCAGAAGGAGTCGTTCTTCGGCCAGGTGAACGACGGTCCGAAGTGGACGTTCTTCGGCCTGACCGAGCCCGGCAAGGGATCGGCGGCGCTGGAGCTGGAGACCCGACTCGTCCCGGACGGCGACGACTGGCTGCTGTACGGCGAGAAGAAGTACATCGGCAACGGGGCCCGCGCGCAGCTCGGCGTGGTGTTCTGCCGCCGCGCGCCCGGACCGTGGGGCATCGAGGCCGTCGTGGTCGACCCGTCCGCCGAGGGCTTCACGGGCGAGCTGCTGCCGATGATCGGCCTGCGCGGTGCGCGGATCAGCCACCTGAAGTTCGACGGCGTGCGCATCCCGGCCGAACGGGTGCTCGGCAAGCACCGCCCGCCGAGCCGTCGGGGCATCTACGGCGCCCTCCACGCCCTGCTGCGGTTCCGGCCGGGCCTGGGCGCGATGACGCTGGGTCTCACGCAGGCGGCCGTCGACTACCTCGCCGAGCACCGCCCGGTGCTGCCGAAGGCCGACCAGCTCCGCGTGGACGCGCTGAACGACCGGATCGCCGCCGTCCGCAGGCTCATGTACGAGGTCGCCGCGGACGTGGACCGGAACGTGGTGAACGCGCACCGGATCGGCACGGTGAAGATGCGCGCCGCGCAACTCGGCGAGCAGGCGACGATCCTGGCCGCCGAACTGCTCGGCCCGGCGTCGCTGGTCGAGCACCCGTGGCTGGAGAAGGCCTACCGCGACCTGCGGGCGTTCGAGTTCATGGAGGGCACCAGCAACCTGCACCGGCTGTCGGTGTTCCAGGGCCTGTTGAAGAGCGACTACTTCCCGGTGGACGTCGATGCGCCTCGGTATTGACCTGCTGACCCGCCACGAGCTGGACGGGTTGCTGAGCCGGACGTGGTTCCGCCGCTTCGCCTTCGCGGACGCCGAGCTGGCGCACGCGGAGACGTTGGCGGCGGACCGGGGCGGCGAGTTCCTCGCGGGCCGGTTCGCCGCGAAGGAGGCCGTGCTGAAGGTGCTGGGCACCGGGCTGTTCCAGGGCGTGGTGCCCAGCCACATCTCGGTCACCCGCGACACCTCGGGAGCGCCGTCGGTGTCGTTGCGCGACAGCGCTTCCACGGCGGCGGACGCGGCGGGGATCTCGCACGTGACCGTGTCGATCACGCACAAGCGGGACCTGGTGGCGGCCGTGGCGGTGGGCTGGTGATCATCGACGCGCGCGGGCTGCGGCGGTCGTTCGGCGACGTGGAGGCCGTGCGCGGCGTGGACCTGGGGGTGGAGGCGGGCGAGACCGTCGGCCTCCTCGGCCCCAACGGGGCGGGCAAGACCACGACGCTGCGGATGCTGACCACGTTGCTGCGCCCCACCTCCGGCACGGCCACGGTCGCCGGAGCGGACCTGCTCACCCAGCAGGCGCTGGTGCGGCAGCGGATCGGGTACGTCGCCCAGAGCGGCGGCACCGAGGCCCGCTGCAAGGTCGGCGAGGAGCTGGTGCTCCAGGCCGAGCTGTACCGGCTCGACCGGACGACGGCCCGCCGTCGCGCGGCGGAGCTGTGCGAACTCCTCGGGCTGGGCGGTCTGGAGGACCGGACCGTCGGCACGCTGTCCGGCGGGCAGCGCCGCAAGCTCGACATCGCGCTCGGCATGGTCCACTCCCCCGCGCTGCTGTTCCTGGACGAGCCGAGCCTCGGCCTCGACCCGAGCAGCCGCGACGACCTGTGGGACCACCTGCGGGCGTTGCGCGGCACGACCGTCGTGCTGACCACCCACTACCTCGACGAGGCCGACGCGCTGTGCGATCGACTGCTGGTGGTCGACCACGGGGTCGTGGTCGCGCGGGGCACGTCGGACGAGCTGAAGCGGAGCCTGGAGGGCGACGTGGTGACGGTCGACGTCGACCGCGCCGCCGTGCCGATCCTCGCCGCCCACCCGGCCGTCCGCACGGTCACCGACGACGGCCACGTCCTGCGGCTGACCGTGGGCGACGGCGACCGGGTGCTCGCCGACCTCCTGCGGCTGCTCGACGGCGCGGGCCTCGCGCCGAGGTCGATCCAGCTGCACCGGCCGACCCTGGACGACGTGTTCCGCGCCGTCACGGGCAAGCCGCTGACCGACGACGTCCCCGCCCGCACGGCGATCGGCTGAGGAGACCACCATGCGCGACACCGCGCTCATCTTCCGCAGGCAGCTCTCGATGTCCCTGCGCAGTCCGCTGTGGATGGTCGTCGGCCTGGTGCAGCCGGTGGTGTACCTGGTGTTCTTCGGCCCGCTGCTGGCGGGCCTGAACCTGGGCGCGAACTCCTGGCAGGTCTACATCCCCGGCCTGCTGGTGCAGCTGGCCCTGTTCGGGGCGGCGTTCGTCGGCTTCTCGGTGATCGCCGACGTCCGCTCCGGCGTGATCGAGCGGATGCGCGTCACGCCCGTCAGCCGGGTCGCGCTGCTGCTCGGCCGGGTGCTGCGGGACGTGGTGCTGCTGGTCGCGCAGACCGTGGTGCTGCTCGTGGTGGCGGTCGGGTTCGGGCTGCGCGCGCCGCTCGGCGGCGTGCTGCTCAGCCTGGTGCTGATCGCGCTGCTCACCACGAGCCTGGCCGCCCTGTCGTACACCTTCGGCATGGCCACGAAGAGCGAGGAGTCGTTGGCGCCCTTGCTGAACACCGTCACCGTGCCGCTGCTCCTGCTGTCCGGGATCCTGCTGCCGATGTCGCTCGCGCCCGGCTGGCTGGACGTCCTCTCCCGGTTCACGCCGTTGCGCTACGTCGTGGACGCGATCCGCGACGCGTTCCTCGGCCACTACGCCACGACGACGACCCTCACCGGGCTGCTGGTCGCCGTCGGCCTCGCGGCGGTCGCGATCGCTTGGGGCTCACGGGTGTTCCGCCGCGACAACGCCTAGTCCTCCGGCCAACTGGCCGAAGCCCAGCTCGGCCGCGGCCACGGCGTCGGGGTAGACGTCGTCCGCGACCTCCCCTCCGACGATCCGCCGCTGGTTC
The DNA here is from genome assembly GCF_042738955.1 of Umezawaea sp. NPDC059074. Classification (NCBI taxonomy): domain Bacteria; kingdom Bacillati; phylum Actinomycetota; class Actinomycetes; order Pseudonocardiales; family Pseudonocardiaceae; genus Umezawaea; species Umezawaea sp. NPDC059074. The sequence goes on along the minus strand of NZ_JBHYHC010000018.1, from coordinate 14,896 downwards.
TCCAGCGCGAGCGTCCACACCACCGCCACGACCTGCGCCGCCGCGAGCCGGGACGGCAGGTCGGCGAGCCCCGCCGTGTCGCGCAGCGCCTCGGCCAGCGCGCGCTCGCCGTTGGCCTTGAACGTGAGCATCGACTCGAGCAGCGACGGCGTGGTCATGATCAGCCGGAACAGCTGGAGCGCCGGTTCGAGGTCGGTGAGCCCGGTGATGGGGTCGCGCCGCGCCAGCGCGTCCAGGTGGTGCTCGCGCAAGGCCTCCAGCGGCGCCTGCCCCGGCGGCCGGGCCCGCACGACGCGGGCGCTCTCCGTCTCGTGGTCGGACATCCGGAACGTGACCAGGTCTTCCTTCGTCGGGAAGTAGCTGAACAGGGTCCGCCGCGACACCTCGGCCGCGTCGGCGACCTGGGTGATCGACACCTGGTCGAACCCGTGCTCCACGAACAGCGCCAGCGCCGCGTTCAAGATCGTTTCGTGGGTGCGCTTCTTCTTCCGCTCGCGCAGGCCGTTCGACTCCGTCACGAGCCCAGGCTAGCGGCCGGTCCCGCACTCGGGTATAACTTGCACTCAGTCTACTTATGCACTGAGGGGGACAAATGGACGTCGTCGTGATCGGGGCCGGACCGACCGGCCTGGTACTCGCGCGGGAACTGGCGCTCGGCGGCGCGCGCGCCGTGGTCGTGGACCGGTTGACCGAACGGATCCGCCAGGTCAAGGGCGGCTGCCTCCAGCCGCGCACGGCCGAACTGCTCGACGCGCGCGGCCTGCTCGACGCCATCGAGGAGCAGGCGTTGGAACGCTCGGCCGTGGGCGGCCACTTCGCCGCGCTGCCCGTGCCGCTGGACTGCACCACCTGGAACACCCGCCACCCGTACCCGATCGCCGTCCCGCAGTGGAAGATCGAGGACGTCCTGGCCGACGCCGCGGTCGCGCTCGGCGTGGAGGTCCTGCGCGACCACCCGGTCACCGCGATCGAGCAGGACGACACCGGCGTGACCGTGACCGCGGGCGGCAGGGAGTTCCGCGCCGCGTACGCCGTGGCCTGCGACGGCGCGCACAGCACCGTGCGCCACCTGCTGGACCTGCCGTTCCCCGGCAGGCCGGGCACGTTCCGGGCGGTGCTCGCGGACATCCGGCTGACCGCGGTGTCCGACCTGGTCCCCACCACCGCCGGGCACATGAGCACGATGACCAGGCGGGACAACGGCTACTTCGGGATGCTCGTGCCGGTCGGCGACGACGAGTACCGCTTCACCTTCGGCTCCACCACCGAGGAGGAGGCCTCCGAGACCGACGACGGCGTGCGGCGCGCGTTGACCGCCGTCTACGGCGAGGGCACCGTGCTCGGCGAGGTGCTCACGCGGTCGCGGTTCGGCGACGCCACCCGCCAACTGGAGCACTACCGGCACGGCCGGATCCTGTTCGCGGGCGACGCGGCCCACATCCACCCGCCGTGGGGCGCACAGGGCCTCAACCTCGGCGTGCAGGACGCCGTGAACCTGGGCTGGAAGCTCGCCGCGACCACCGCGGGCCACGCCCCCGCCGACCTCCTGGACACCTACCAGCACGAACGCCACCCGAAGGCCGCCCGCGTCCTGCACCACACCGCGGCGCAGCGGGTGCTGGCCAACCCCGACACCAGCGAGGACGTGGCCGCGCTGCGCGACATCTTCGCCGACCTCATGCGCGTGCCGGAGGCGAACCACTACCTGTCGGGGATGATGTCCGGCCTGGACGTGGAAGGCCGCGTGCCGGACCTGGACCTCGTGACCGACGACGGCCCCACGCGCCTGGCCGAACTCCTGCGCACTGGCCGCGGCCTGCTCCTCGACCCGACCGGCACGCTGGAGGTGCCCCGCGGCTGGTCCGACCGCGTCGACGTGGTCCGGGTGAAGTCCGCCGACGACCTCGCCCCGATGCTGCTCCGCCCGGACGCCATCCTCTGCTGGTCCGGCGACGGTTCCCTCACCGACGCCCTCACCAGCACCTTCGGTCAGGCCGCCTGAGGAACCGGCACCCGAACGCTCCGCACCAGCAACCACAGCAGCAGCGACACCTCCGCGAGCGACGCCACCCCCAGCAGCACCGGGGACAGCGCCGCCCGGAGGTCCGCCGCGGCGAACCGCACGACGAGGTCCCCCAGGTACCCGGCGGACCCGGCCATCACCACCACCCCGAGCGCCCTCGGGAACCACCCCGACCGGAACACGAGGTACCCCAGCGGGAGCAGCCACAGCCCGAAGAACACCTGCGCCACCAGGTAGCCGTCCGCGTGCGCCTCCAACAGCCGCAGCACCAGCCCGTCGTCCGAGGTCGCGGCCCGCAGCGCCCCGAGGTGGTTGACCATGTTGACGGCCATGATCGCCACCGCCACCGCGTTGCACAGCACCATCGCCATCGCGACCATCCGGTCCACCTCCCCCAGCACGGAGTGCAGGAGCACCGCGACCACCAGGAAGCACACGATGTTCACCACGTCCGTGGCGAACGCGACCCGGAACAACCCGGCCGACGCCCGCACGTTGGCGGCGGTCGCCGCGGCGTCACCGGGCACCACTACCCCGGCCCGGACAACCAACTCGCTGAACCCTCCGCACACCGCGAGGACCAGGTAGAACACCCCGGCGAGCCGTGCTTTGACGACCATCAGAACCCCCTCCGGTACCCGACGATCCGCACGACGGCGGACGCGAGGGCGGACAGCACGAACGCCAGGTAGATCCCGTTCGCGATCCAGAACTGCTCGACCCCCGCCATCGCCAACCCCAGCGGCACCAGGACCACCAGGCTGATCACGTAGAAGCCGACGCGCTCCCCCTGCCGCTCGAACGACACGTCCCGCTCGTCGCGAGGCCCGACGTCCTTCGGCGACGCGGCCCCGGCGGCGATCGTCGCCACCATGTTCAGCACCATCGCCACCCCGGTGGCGATCAGCAGCGGCCACACGTAGGCCACCTCGGCGGCCGACGACTCCCGCAACCGCCCGAGCACCACGACGAAGTACCCGGCGGGCACCAGCAGCGCTACCACCGCGTAGATCCACGCGCGCTTCTCCTCGAACGACATGGCCCACCCCCTGTAAAGAAAACTTGACACCCAGAAGGTAAAGCAACGTTGACAGGGTGTCAATCATCTTTGACTCGGGCTCAACACGATCGCATCACGGTGCCAGGTGGACGGATCCACGGGGCAGGACTTCGCGTCCACTACGGACATGAGCACACCGAGACGCACAGCGACCCTGCTGACCACGGCCGCCCTCTGCCTGCTGGCCGTCACCGCCTGCGGCCCGTCGGCCACGACCGGCTCCCCGGCCCCCGCCACCAAGGCGCCCGCCACCGCGGGCTCGTCCCCCGCGGAAGCGGCGAACGTCCCCGACACGGGCTGCCCCTTGGGCGTCTCCGACCTGTCTACCGCGACCGGCCTGACGTTCGAGCTCGGCGACACCCGCCAGGACCACGAACTCGAGACCCTGCCCGGCGTGAAGGCGAACGTCTGCGTCTACACCTCGTCCACCAAGCCCCAGGACGCGGGCGACCCGCTCGTGCTGCGGGTGGACACCGTCACCGGCGCGAACGCGGGCACGGTGAAGGCCAACTTCGAGCGGAGCTGCACCGACAACGGCGGCACGCTCGGCGAGTCGACCGTCACGAACACCAGGACGTGCGCCCGCGGCGGCAACGTCATCGAGGGCAGCATCAACCGGACCGACCGCACGGTCGAGGTCTACTTCGTCAACGCCACCACCGAGACCGCGGCGGCCCTCACCGAGGTCTTCGACAAGGTCCTCGCCTCGGTCTCCTGACATTTTTGCGGTCATGATCAGCGCCTCGTCGGGTATATCTCCAGTCGACCGGAGGAGGCGGCCATCGTCGGGCTGGAGAGTCTCGCGCTCAAACTGGGCGCCACCATCGCGACCCACGCCGCGAAGTCCTGGATGCGGCGCCGGACGACGCGGTTCGAGCGCGGCGCGTCGTTGGCGGAACTGGCCCAGGCCGAGCTGAAAGGCCCGTTGCAGCAGCGGAAGCTGGAGAACCTGGTCGACCGCATCGGCCACCAGGTGGCCGAACAGCTCGCCCCCGTGCTGGAGCAGCGTTTCGGCGACCTGCCGGACAACGAGGCCGAAGCGGCCGTCCTCGGGGTGGTCGACGTGCTGGACGACGTCGACCTGTCGGACAAAGCGCTGCTGGCTGCCGACGCGGACGCCGAGGTGCTGGCCAAACGCGTGCGCGGGCAGTTCCCGAAACGCGCGGCGTCGCTCACGCCGAGGGCCGAGCAACTGCACGAACTCGCGTTGGACCAGGCATGTCGCCACCTCGTCCAGGTCGTGAGGTACCTGCCGTCGTTCCAGTCCGCCGCGCTGGCCGAGGTGCTCGGGCGGTTGACCACGCAGTCCGAACAGCTCGACCTGCTGCTGTCCCGCGTGCCCGCCACCAGCCTCTACGCGCCGCAGGGCGTCGACCGCGACGAGGCCTTCCGACTGGAGTATCTGGCGAAGCTGGTCAGGACCCTCGATCGGCTGGAACTGGTCGGCCTGCCCGGTGACGAGCAGCCGACGCTGGCGTTGACCGTGGCCTACCTGAGTTTGAACGTGTCAGGTCAGAGCAGGCGCAAAGGTCGGTTCCAGCCTGAGAACTGGATCGACATGCGGGTCCGGAACGAGGCCCGCGCCACCGAAGGGGTCCCGGTCGAGGCCGCGATCGGCGGTGAATCGCGGGTGCTGCTGCGGGGTGACGCGGGATCGGGCAAGACCACGTTGCTCAACTGGCTGGCCGTCCGAGCGGCCCAGAGGAAACTGAGCGGCGACCTGGCGGGGTGGAACGACTGCGTGCCGTTCGTCATCCGACTGCGCACCTTCGCCGAGGGCGACCTGCCCACGCCCGAGCGGTTCGTCGCCCAGTGCACGCCGATGATCGCCGAGATCATGCCGGACGGCTGGGTGCACCGCCTGCTCAAGGCAGGCCACGCGATGCTGTTGGTGGACGGCGTGGACGAGGTGCCCTCGGCCCGGCGGCGCACGGTGAAGACGTGGCTGCGCGAACTGCTGGTCACCTTCCCCGACACCAAGGTCGTGGTCACCGCCCGCACCGCCGCCGCCGACAGCCGGTGGCTCGCGGAAGACGAGTTCCGCGCCGTCACGCTGGAGCCGATGAGCCCTGGCAACATCCTGGACTTCGTCGAACGCTGGCACCACGCCGCCGAGTTGTCCGGCGCGGACATCGCCAACGCGGAATACCGGCTGCGCACCCAACTCGAACGCCCCCACCTGCGCCAACTGGCCGCGAGCCCGCTGCTGTGCGCGATGCTCTGCGCGTTGAACCTGGCCCAACGCTCGGAACTGCCCCGCAACCGGATGGACCTGTACGCGAAGGCGCTCGCGATGCTCCTCCACCTGCGCGACGCCGAGCGCGGCATCACCGGTTTGCTGGGCGACACCGACAAGCGCGTCCTGCTCCGCGACCTGGCGTGGCGGCTGACGTTGGCCAACAAGGTCGAGTTCCCGACTCCCGACGCTCTCGACCACATCACCCGCAAGCTCACCGGGATGCCAAACGCTGAAGGCGACCCCAAGGCGATCTTCGAGCACCTGCTCGAACGCAGCGGCGTCCTCCGCGAGCCGGTGCCGGGCCGGATCGACTTCGTGCACAGAACGTTCCTGGAATACCTGGCGGCCGACGAGGCGATCCAGCAGCACCACGTCGACACGTTGATCGCACAGGCCCACCTGGACACCTGGCGGGAGACGATCGTCATGGCCTGCGGCCACGCGACGACCACCCAGGCCAGTCAGTTGCTGACCGGAATCCTGGATCGCGCGGAAGAAACCCCGGCCAAGGCCCGCCATCTCCGGCTGCTCGCAGCAGCGTGCCTGGACACGCTGCGCGACATTGCGCCCCAGGTGAGAGTTCGCGTCGACACCGTGGTGCGGGACAAACTGACCCCGCCGAGATCCATCAGCGAGACAGGCTCGTTGGCAGCCTTGGGCCAACGCGTGCTGCGGTATCTGCCGGATAGCCTGGAAGATCTGTCCGAGGCTCAAGCGGTGGCCACGGTCAGATCCGCCGCGCAGGCAGGCACCACCGATGCGTTGCCGCTGCTGGCGTCCTACGCCCAGGATCCGCGCTCGGCCGTTCACCAGGAGCTGCAATCATCCTGGCGCTATTTCGACCCGGAACGCTACGCGAAAGTCGTTCTCTCGAACTCGCCGCTAGATAACGGCGCACTCACCATCAGCTCACGCGAGCACATACCCCACATTCGACACATACCCAATGTAACGAACCTAAACATAAATTTGCCAAGGCACGAGATCGTCGAAGGGCTTGAGTTATTTGCGGGATTACCTGGCCTCGAAATTCTCGACACACGACTTGACGAAGCCACTCCGCAAGACCTCCGCCCACTTGGCGAGCACAAAAACTTAAGGCTTCTGATACTAAACGGACTTCAGACCCCAGTTGACCTGTCACCGCTCGCAGATCTCCCGGCGCTTATAGGCCTATTTCTGGGGGATTATCGAGATAGCGCACTGACTACTCTCTCAACCTTACCCCAGGTTCCACACGTACACCTCTTCAACCCGGCCGAAGACGTCAGCCTGAAATGCGCTGTTAGAGCGTTCTCGGCCGCAAAGTATCTAGTCCTGACCGGCTTTAGCAAAATAGACCTGGCGTCGCTAGCGCTCATGGGCACGGTGGAGCAACTGTGGCTTACCGACACGGAATTCGATGACATCACCCCACTCACGCGGATGACCGGCCTGCGGGAGTTAAAGATTTCGAACAACGTGCGGTTCGACTACGACCTCAGGCCGTTGTCGGACCTGAACCTCAGGTACGTCGAACTGGACGCCGAACAGACCTACCTAGGCGTCGAGGACCTGAAGGGCGAGGTCCGGTTCTGCTAGACCCCGGACAGCCGTGTGGGGCACCTTCCACCAGAAGATGCCCCACACGAGCCCGAACCCTAGGCCTTGTCGTCGTTGGGCGGCAGGTTCACGTCCCGAGCAGGCGTGGCAGGCCCACCCTTCTCCGACGTAGGAGCCTCGGAGACCACTTCCTCAGAAGCCTCCCCTGGCAGCATCGCGTCCAGCGCCGCCCCGACGATCCGCCGGAACGCCCGGCGCGGGCGGTCCCGTTCGAGGACGGCGACTTCCAGCTTCGCGCGGTCCAGCAGGTCCGGCTTGCCGTTGCCCGTGGAGGTGGAGCCCGCGCTCAGCCCCCGCACCGCCACCCCGACGGCGTCCGCCAGCGACAGCCCGTCGCTGAACAGGTCCTTCAGGGCGGTGGTCGTGGCCTCGGCCTGACCACCCATCACCACGTACTGCGGCTCGTCCACGATCGACCCGTCGTAGGTCAACCGGTACATCGTGTCCTGCTCGGGCAGGTGCCCGACCTCGGCCACGCAGATCTCCACCTCGAGGGGCTTGATCTGCTCCGTGAAGATCGACCCCAACGTCTGCGCGTACACGTTCGCCAACGACCGCCCGGTCACGTCCCGAGGATCGTTCTGGTACCCGCGGATGTCGGCGAAGCGGATCCCCGCCTGGCGCAGGTTCTCGAACTCGCTGTACCGGCCGACGGCCGCGAAGCCGATGCGGTCGTAGATCTCCGAGACCTTGTGCAGCGTGCTCGACGGGTTCTCGGCGACGAACAGGATCCCGTCGGCGTACCTGAGCACGACGACGCTGCGGCCGCGGGCGATGCCCTTCCTGGCGTACTCCGAGCGGTCGCGCAGGATCTGCTCGGGGGAGGCGTACAACGGCATCGTCACTGGCGCGGCTCCTGACCTCGGCGGATGGTGGTGGACACGGTTAGACCCGCCGGCCTTCGACGACGGCCTCGGCGATGGCGGCCGTCCGCTCGTCGGACAGCGTCACGGCGCCCTCGGCCGCGGTGATCGTGACGATCACCGGGTAGATGCGCCGCACGGTGTCCGGACCGCCGGTGGCCGTGTCGTCGTCGGCCGCGTCGTAGAGCGACTCGACGGCGGCGCGGGCGGCGCCCTCGGCGTCCGCGTCGGGGTCGTGGAGCTTCTTCAGCGCCGACTTCGCGAACAGCGAGCCGGAACCGACGGCCTGGTAGCCCTGGTTCTCCTCGTACCGGCCGCCGGTGACGTCGTAGGAGACGATCCGACCGGCGCGGTCGGGGTCCGGGGCCTCGGTGTCGAAGCCCGCGAACAGCGGCACCACGGCGAGACCGGCCATGGCGGCGTCGAGGTTGCCCCTGATCATGGCGGCCAGGCGGTTGGCCTTGCCGTCGATCGAGAGCGAGACGCCCTCGATCTTCTCGTAGTGGCGGAGCTCGACCGCGAAGAGGCGCACGATCTCGATCGCGATGCCCGCGGTGCCCGCGATGCCGACGGCGGAGTAGTCGTCGGTGACGAACACCTTCTTCATGTCGCGCTGGGCGATCACGTTGCCCATCGTCGCCCGCCGGTCGCCCGCGATCAGCACGCCGCCCTTGAAGGTGACGGCGACGATCGTGGTCCCGTGCGGGGCCTGGACGTGACTGCCCTCGGGCAGCCTGCGCCCGGACGGCAGCAACTCGGGCGCCTGGGCGCGGAGGAAGTCGGTGAACGACGATGACCCCGGCGTCATGTACGCCGGGGGCAACGACGCGGACGGGTACCGCCCGGACGAGCTGTTTTCCATGTGTGGCTTCGTCTCCTGTCCCCGAGTCGGCTGGTGGGCGGTGGTTACCGCCTACTCGCCGCCCTTTTGCACGTAGGCCCGCACGAAGTCTTCGGCGTTCTCCTCGAGAACGTCGTCGATCTCGTCCAGGATCGCGTCGACGTCCTCGCCGAGCTTCTCGCGTCGTTCCTGACCGGCGGCCGCGGCGTCGCCGCCATCGCCGTCGCCGTCACCGCCGCCTTGGCGCTGAACCTGTTCCTGTGCCATCTCAGCCTCCCGCGTCGACCCGAGTAGAAGGGGTCTACCACCAACATTACCCAGCGGCACCGACAATTAGCGCCTGCCACACGGGTTGATGATCAGCCCCGCGTCAGGGCGTCCACCAGTTGCTCGGCCGTCTCCGCGGCCTCCAGGAGGGCTCCGACGTGGGCTTTCGTCCCCCGCAGTGGCTCGAGGGTGGGGATCCGGACGAGCGATTCCCGACCGAGGTCGAAGATCACCGAGTCCCACGACGCGGCGGCGACGGACTGCGGGTACCGCTCCAGGCACCGGCCGCGGAAGTAAGCGCGGGTGTCCTCCGGCGGCGACTTGATGGCCGCGAGCACCTCGTCCTCGCTGACCAGGCGCTTCATCGAGCCGCGCGCGACCAGCCGGTTGTAGAGGCCCTTGTCCAGCCGCACGTCGGAGTACTGGAGGTCGACGAGCTTGAGCCGGGGCGCGCCCCAGGCCAGGTTGTCGCGGGACCGGTAGCCCTCCAGCAGCCGCAGCTTGGCGACCCAGTCCAGGCGGTCCGCGCACTCCTGCGGGTCGCGGGACAGCGCGTCCAGCACCTCGCCCCAGATGCGCAGCACGTCGCGGTCGGCGGCGTGGTCGCCCGCGGTGTCCTCCTCGACGAACCTCACCGCGCGCTCGTGGTAGGCGTACTGGATCTCCAGGCCGGTCAGCTTGCGCCCGCCGGACAGCTCGACCTTCACCTTGAGCGTCGGGTCGTGGCTGATCTGGTGCACCGCGCGGACCGGGTCGAGCAGCCGCAGGTCGTCGAACCGGCGACCGGCCTCGATCATGTCCAGCACGACGGACGTGGTGCCGACCTTGAGGAACGTGGAGTACTCGGCGAGGTTCGCGTCGCCGATGATGCAGTGCAGCCTGCGGTACTTGTCCGCGTCGGCGTGCGGCTCGTCGCGGGTGTTGATGATGCCGCGCTTGAGCGTCGTCTCCAGGCCGACCTCGACCTCGATGTAGTCCGACCGCTGCGAGAGCTGGAAGCCCTCCTCGTCGCCGGTGGGGCCGATGCCGACCCGGCCGGACCCGGTCACGACCTGGCGCGACGCGAAGAACGGCGTGAGGCCCGCGATCACGGCGGTGAACGGCGTGCTGCGGGCCATCAGGTAGTTCTCGTGGGTGCCGTAGCTGGCGCCCTTGCCGTCGACGTTGTTCTTGTACAGCTGCAACCGCGGCTGGCCGGGCACGCTGGCGGCCTTGATCGCCGCCTGCTCCATGATCCGCTCGCCCGCCTTGTCCCAGATCACCGCGTCGCGCGCGTTGGTGACCTCGGGCGCGGAGTACTCGGGGTGCGCGTGGTCGACGTAGAGCCGGGCGCCGTTGGTGAGGATGACGTTGGCCGCGCCGAGGTCCTCGACGTCGGTGTCGATCGGGTGGTTGCCCGGCACGCCGAGGTCGAACCCGCGCGCGTCGCGCAGCGGCGATTCCACCTCGTAGTCCCACCGGGCCCGCCGCGCACGCGGGATGTCGGCCGCCGCCGCGTAGGCCAGCACCACTTGTGTCGAGGTCAGCACCGGGTTCGCCGTCGCATCCCCCGGCACCGAGATGCCGTACTCGACTTCGGTTCCCATGATCCGCCTCATACGAGCAGCCTACGGCGTCCGCCCCTGCTCGGGGCTATATGGCGTTGCCAATACTCTGCGTTTCGCCACGGACGAAAGGACCCGCGTTGAGCCCTGTCGAGGTGCCGCTGCTCGTCGTCGGAGGCGGGATCGGCGGGCTCGCCACCGCCCTGTCCGCCGCCCGCCACGGCCTCCCCGTCCACGTGCTGGAGCGGTCGCCCGAGTTCGGCGAGATCGGCGCGGGCCTCCAGATGGGGCCGAACGCGAGCCGAGCGCTGGACGCGTTGGGCGTGCTCGACGACGTCCTCCCGCTGGCCGTCCGACCGGGTGCGGCCGTCCTCCGGGACGCGCTGAGCGGACGTCGGCTGACCCGGCTCGACCTCGGTCCGGCGTTCCGCGGGCGGTTCGGCTACCCGTACCTGGTCATGCACCGGAGCGACCTGCTCGACGTGCTGCTGAAGCACTGCGAGGCCAACGACCTGATCACGCTCGAAGCGGGCCGCGACGTCGTGTCGTCCGAGGTGGGCGACGACCGCGCGGACGTCCGGTGCACCGACGGCACGACCTACCGGACGCGGACCCTGGTCGCCGCCGACGGCCTGCGGTCCGGGCTGCGACGGCACCTGAGCGACGACGAGCCCGTGTGCAGCGGGTACGCCGCCTACCGCGGCACCGCGCCGCGCGCCGACGACGCCTCCGACGACGTGGTGCTGTGGATCGGCCCCGGCCTGCACCTGGTCCGCTACCCGGTGCGGGCGGGCGCGCTGGTCAACCAGGTCGCGGTGTTCCGCAGCCCGCGCTTCCACGCGGGCGAGGCCGAGTGGGGCGGGGTGGACGAGCTGGACGCGGCGTTCGCCGGGACGTGCGGGCCGGTGCGGGACGCCGTGGCGCTGGTGGGTCGCGACCGGCACTGGGCGATACACGACCGCGAGCCGCTCGACACGTGGGTGCGCGGCAGGCTCGTGCTCGTCGGCGACGCGGCGCACCCGATGCTCCAGTACCTCGGCCAGGGCGCCTGCCAGGCGTTGGAGGACGCGGTGGAACTGGGCGGCCGGCTCGCCGACGACGAGGCGGGCGCGCTGGAGGCCTTCCAGCGCGCCCGCCACCCGAAGGCGGTCCGCTGCCAGACGTCGGCGCGGCCGTGGGGCGACCTGTGGCACACGGCCGACCCGCTGACCGTGGCCGTGCGCGACCGGATGTTCGCCTTGCGGGCCGACGACGACTACTCGGAGCTGGACTGGCTGTACGGGGTCAGCCCAGGCGGTAGGCGTCGATGACGGTCTGCTCGACGGTGTCGCCCGCGCGGTCGGTCGACTTTGCCTTGAACGACACCGAGGTGGCGTTCCGGGGGTGGTGCAGCACGACCAGGGACCGCCCCAGCACCAGCGTGGGCGACCAGGTCTTGCCGCTGTCGTAGGACACCGCGACGGTCAACGACGTCGGCGCGACCCCGGTCTGGGACGTCACCGACACCGGCACCACGACCGTCCGCCCGGCCTTGGCGTCGGCCGGGTTCGGGCTGAACCGGACCGCAGACAACGGCAGCGGGGTCGCCTTCTCGGCGTGCCGCGACCGGAACGTCCACGCCGCCGACACGGACGTGCTGGTGGTCGCGCCCGTCCGGGTCGCGGACGACGTGAGCCGGTAGGTCCCCGGCGTCGCGGGCAGGGTGAAGTCGGCCGGGCCGGTGCTCGACACCTCGCCGATCTTCTGGCCGTCCCGGTAGACCGCCGTGGTCCTCGGGTCCACGGCGGAGAAGCCCGCGTTGCCCTCCTCGTCGCCGAACAGCGGCACGTCCACCCGCAGCGCGTCCCCGGTCCGGGCGACCCACGGGTCACGGGCGGGCGGGAACGCCGGACCGAGCACCCCGCGACCGGGCCGCTCCACGTACGTCCGCCCCGCGCGGTAGTCCTTGACCTGCCCGCGCTGCTCGAACGTCGTGGTGAAGCCGTCCTCGGCGATCTCGCGGCCGTCGATCCGCCACGACGTGCCCTCGACGCTCAGGTACTCGTCGCGTGGCCCGTCGACCGGCAGGGGCAGCCCGTGGTCGGCCACCGGGCCCCCGGTCCTCGGGTACGGCTTCACCAGCCGCCTGCCCGACGACACCTCGGCCCGCACGTGCGCCAGCTCCGCCTTGGCGGGCGCGCGGGTGAACCCGGTCGGCCACGACCCGGTCCCGTGCCACGCGAGCCCGTAGAAGGACCCGCTCTCCCCGGCCCACTGCGTGCTGATCAACGACCGGAACGCCTCCTCGGCGGGCGCGGGCGGGCCGACGCTCGCCACCCGCATCCGGTTCAGGCTGGCGTCGCCGCCGGACATCGAGCCCTTGCCGACCACGCGGCCGTCGCCGAGCCGGTGGTCGTAGAAGACGGCCGCCCCGCGCACGAACGCCGTCGGGTCGGGCGCGGTGATCTTGATCGGCTGGGCGGTGCGGAAGTCCAGGTCGACGACGGTGTCCTTCTCCAGCACCAGAGACGGCTGGACGAGCCAGTCGAACGTGATCCCGCCCGCCGTGCTGTCGATCAGGTACCGGCCCTTCGGCAGCCGGACCGTGACGCTGCCGTCCGGCTCGTACGGCTGGATCGCCTCGCCGGTCGCGTAGCTGGTCACGGTGGTGCTGTAGTTGGCCGACGGCGCGCCGGGCCGTTGGACGTGGTTGAGGGTCAGGTCGTAGCTCTCGGCCTCGCGGACGATCGCGATCGGCGTGCGCACGGTCGTGCCGCCGCCGGTCGCGACGACCGCGCCGTGGTAGGTCCCGTCGGCGGTGTCCATTCCGGTGAACCCGGTGATCGACGCGGTCGCCTCACCCCCGGCGGGCACGGTGAGCCTCGCGGGCGTGAGGGTGAACATGCCCGCGGGCGCGGTGGCGTCCACGGCGAGGTCGAGCACGACCTCCGACGTCCCGGAGTTGCGGTAGGAGAAGGACTTCGTGACCGGCTGGTCGTCGTCGTGCGGGTAGACGTGCGTGCCGAGCGACACCGACGACGGCACCGACCCGACCGACTGGGTGATCACGTGGGCCACGTCGACCCGGCCCGAGCCCTGCTCGAACGGCGTCAGCCCCGGCGTCGGCCTCGCGGACGCGGTGAGCGCCGACTTGAGCTGCGCGCCGGTCCAGTCCGGGTGCTGCCCGGCCAGGATCGCCGCCGCCCCGGCGACGTGCGGGGTGGCCATCGAGGTGCCGGACGCGGACACGTAACCGGGTTCGACCGGCGTGCCGATCCGGCCGAACGCCGCCTTGGCCGCGACGATCCCCACGCCCGGCGCGGTGATGTCGGGCTTGATCTCCCCGTCGCCGACCCGCGGTCCACGGCTGGAGAACGGGGCCAACGCGTCGTCGCGGTCCACCGCGCCGACGGTGAGCGCCGCGTCCGCGCTGCCGGGCGAGCCGACCGTCGTGGAGCGCGGCCCTTCGTTGCCCGCCGCGACGACGAACAGCGTCCCGTACCGGGCGGACAACGTGTTCACGGCTTCCTCGACCGGGTCCGTCGTGGACGAGTCGGCGGTGCCCAGGCTCATGTTGATCACCCGCGCGCCCTGCTCCGCGGCCCACTGCATGCCCCGCAGGACATCGGACTCCGACCCGCCGCCCGCGTCGTTGAGCACCTTGCCGTCGAGCAGCCGCGCGCCCGGCGCGACACCCCGGTACTTGGTCCCCTTGCTCGCGATGGTCGAGGCCACGTGGGTACCGTGGCCGTACCTGTCAACGTTGTCGGCGGCCGTGCTGAAGTTCCGCTCGGCCACCTCCTGCCCCACCAGGTCCGGGTGCGTCTGGTCGACGCCGGTGTCCAGCACCGCGACCGTCACGCCCTCGCCGGTGAGCCCCGCCTCCCACGCCGCGGGCGCGCCGATCTGCCGCGTGCTCCGGTCCAGCGACGCCTTCACCTGCCCGTCCAGCCACACCTTCCGCGCGTCCCCGGCGAGCAGCGACCGCCACGTCGACCCGTCCGCCGCCGCCGTGAGCGCGCTCGCGCCGATGCCCGCGAACTCCGTCGCCCGCACCGACCCCGGCGGATAGCCCACGATCAGCGGCACCGGCCGCCCGTCCGTCCCGTACCCCGCCTCCCGCAGGGCGGTGACGTCGAAGATCCGCTCGTCCACCCGCCCCTCCCGGATCGGCGCGAGCGCGTCCTCCGGCACCACGTACCGGTGCCCGCCGCGCTGGTAGGTGGAGAACACCAGCGCCTCCCGCCCAGCCCCCGGCTCCACCGCGCTCACCGCGCCCGCGTCGCCGACGACCACGCGGTCGCCCGTGAGCAGCGTGAGCCCCTTGTCCCCCAACGGGTCCGCGCGCGCCCCGGCGACCAGCACCACCGCCAGCGCCACCACGACGGCAACTACCCGTCCCCCCACCGTCCGCACACGCGACACCTGCTCCAGAAAGGTGAGGACAAGGGGGGGCGGCCACCGTCAATGAGGCCAAC